>JAMPBF010000044.1 GCA_023666805.1 Bacillota bacterium | reverse complement strand
CTTTAATGCCGCACATTCCTTTTCATGATCCTCGTATACCGACTCCAGATCCTTTTCGTACTCGGAAAGTGCGTTTTGAAGCTTTTTGTCGGCTTCCTCGACCTTTGCCTTAAGCTCGGCGGTCTCCTTGGCGTGAGCTGCCTCCTGCTGCTCCTGCCCGTCCTGCATGGCTTCGACCTGAGCCTTAAGCTCTATTCTTTCAATTTCAAGAGCGTCCTTTTCCTGCTTCAGCTGCTCTATCTCGCCGCTGCTTTCGGACTGCTGCTTTAAATACCGCTCGGTTTGAGAATCCGCCTTGGTTTTCAGCTCGGCGGCTTCCTTTGCCAAAGCCTCCTTTGCGGATCTCAGGTCGTTCAGCTCCTTTTGGTGGAAGCGATTGGCATTGTTGAGCTTGTCCTCCAGCTCTCTGTGCTTGGAGCGGAGATTGTCAAGCTCTCTCGATTTGGAGCTGCTTTGCTGTTGAGCTTGATTAAGATTGTTTTTCAAATGGTAAATTTCCTTGGCGGAGCTTTCCTTTTCCCGCTTTAAGCCGGATATTTCCTTACCGAGCTTTTCGGCAAGCTCCTTTTTTTCCTTTTCACAATCGGAGGAAAGCCGGCTCATCTCCTTTTCGTACTCGGTAATTCTGAGGCGAAGGCGCTGAGCCTCCTCCTCCTTGGCGGAAATTTGCTCCGCCGTCTGCTTCAATTCGGCTGCCGATTCCGCCTTTTGCTTTTTCAGCTCCTCGGCAAGCATATCGTTGGCGGATTTTTCCGTTTCTATCAGATCAAACTGAGTTTTAAGAGTTTTTTCTCTTTCCGTAAGCTGAGAATTAAGCTCATCAAGCTGCGCCTTGAGCCTGCCCGCTTCGGCTGCCGACCTGCCGATCTCGCCCTCTATGTCGCATATCATCACCATTGAGGCAAGGGTGGTCGCCTCAACCTCGCTGATGCCTCTTGCTTTTCTCAAAACATATCCGATATTATTTTCAAGATCCTTGGACAGCTTCTTTATAATATCGGGATCTTCGTCTGTCTTAAGGCTGTAATCCCGCTGGCAAATCTTAAACGAAACTTTTTCCATATTAAAATCCTTCCTGATAACCCTGTAAAAAATATACTTTAAAATATTATACTATATTTCGCATAACTTTTAAAGGGTTTTTTGAAAAATTATGAAAATTATCTTGTTTTTTTATTTCGACAGTGGTATAATTTCAAAGCGGGCGGCAGGCGGAAAACGGTTCTGCCGTTAGACGGGAGCTTTGAAAAAACAAAAGCAAAATGCGAAGAAAGGCAAATTATGATAGAATTAAAAGGAAAATATGCACAGGCAAAGATATTCACCGACGTAGTGGACGAGGCTTCCGTGGCTCAGGTGCTTTTGCTGCTGAATCAGGAATTTATAAGCGGCAGCACCGTTCGGCTCATGCCGGATATTCATGCGGGAGCGGGCTGCACGGTGGGCACGACCATGACGATCACCGACAAAACGGTGCCGAATTTGGTGGGAGTGGACATAGGCTGCGGCATGGAAACGGTGAAAATCAAGGAAAAGCATATCGAGCTTCAAAAATTGGATAAGCTTATTTATGAAAAGATACCCTCGGGCTTTAATATCAGGGATAAGGCGCACAAATTTTTCAAGGACTTTCCCTTGGAGGAGCTGTACTGCTATAAGGAAATAAACCCTATCCGTGCGGAAAAAAGCCTGGGCACCTTGGGCGGCGGGAACCACTTTATCGAAGCGGACAAGGACGAGGAGGGCAATATTTACATCGTGATACATTCGGGAAGCAGACATTTGGGGCTGGAGGTGGCAAATTATTACCAAAACGAGGGCTATAACGCCTTAAACGGCGCTTCCAAAAAGGATATTGAGCTTCTGATCGCAGATCTGAAGGCGCAGGGCAAGGAAAAAAACATTCAAAAAGCGGTCAAGACCCTGAAAAACACCAAAACCACCAACATTCCCAAGCAATTGGCTTATGTGGAGGGGGAGCTTTTTGAAAGATATATTCACGATATGAAGATCGTTCAGGAATTTGCGGAGCTGAACCGTCAGGCTATGACGGACGAAATTCTAAGGGGCATGAAGCTTCATGCCGAGGAGCGGTTCACCACCGTTCACAACTACATCGACACCGAGAGCATGATACTCAGAAAGGGCGCCGTATCGGCGAAGGAGGGAGAAATCCTTCTCATTCCCATAAACATGAGAGACGGCTCCTTGATTTGCAGAGGCAAGGGCTGCAAGGACTGGAACTATTCCGCTCCCCACGGAGCGGGAAGACTTATGAGCAGAGCGGGCGCCAAGCAGTCCTTTACCGTGTCGGAATTTAAAAAGCAAATGGAGGGCATTTATACCACATCGGTGGGCATGGATACCTTGGACGAGTGTCCCATGGCATATAAGGGAATGGCGGATATTGTCGATAACATCGGTGATACTGCGGAAATTACTTCTGTTATCAAGCCCATTTACAACTTTAAGGCAGGGTCGGAATAAAGACTTCGGCAATTGGTATAAATGCACAAACTTTGTGGTATTACTGCACAAGATTTTAGTACACTATTGAAAAAGAAGTCAAAATATGTTAAAATTGCAGTGGAACATTATTTAAAAATTTCCCGGAGGAACGCTTATGAATTCGAGAATCGGAAGAAAATTGCTTTTGGCTATTATAGTATGTATAGCTTTGACGGTTACGGCTGTAAGCTATATAACCATTTTACGCTCGTCCTCTCACAGTGATTCGCTGATGCTTACGCATACCCAATCGGGCGTTAATGTGCTGAAGCACGGTCTTATGACCGAAGAGGACAGACTTGAGGATATTTACAGCATTATGGAGCTGGGTCAGGCTTTTTCCCCTGACAAATTGGACACGGCAGACACAATTTGGTTGTCTCAGAAGAGCACAAACAGTGATTTTGCGGCATTCGTCGATCTAAGCGGCAATGTCTACTGGAAAACCAGCAGCTTTGATCTGTCCGATTATTCCGTTTCCAAAATCATACAAAACGGCTATACGGGAGTTGTCCTTGACTCGACCGGCGGTCTTACCATTCAGTGCGCCAGACCCATCGTCATAGACGGCACTACGTCGGGTGCGGTAATTATCGGCATGAAGCTCAGCGAATACGACTGGCTGGACAAAATAAAGGAACAGATCAATTCC
Organism: Bacillota bacterium; assembly: GCA_023666805.1. Taxonomy (GTDB): domain Bacteria; phylum Bacillota; class Clostridia; order Oscillospirales; family Ruminococcaceae; genus Ruminiclostridium_E. The sequence continues at coordinate 12,390 of JAMPBF010000044.1, read as the reverse complement.
GAGGTCACTATCTTCAACGGAACGACCCGCTATGCGACAACCGTTTATGACGCACACGGCAACAGAGCGGTTAACACCTCCATGTCCGATGCGGTTGCCGCCAAGGTAATCGACAAGGGCGAAAATTACGAAGGAACCGCCGATATTTTAGGTCAAAAGCATTATGTAAGCTATCAGCCTATGCTTGACGTTAACGGAAAAGTGGTGGGCGCATACTTTGCGGGAGTTTCCTCCGCAGAATCCGACGCCCTCAAGCGGTCAATGATACTTACTACGGTTATCGTCGCCGTTGTGGTTGCGGCTATAGCCCTGATAGTTCTCAGCTCAATATGCATAAGGGTCATAGTTAAACCTATACAGGAGGCTGAAAAGCTGGCGGACTGCATGAGCAGAGGAGATCTTCACGAGCCCTCTTCAAATATGCAATTCGGCAACGACGAGCTGGGCGACTTCGTGCGAAAGCTTGAATTTACCAAAAGCGCTTTGAACGATTACATAAGCGATATTAACTCCGTTCTTTCCAAAATGGCTACGGGCGACTTTACGGTAGTGTCCGATGTGGAATACTTAGGCGACTTTATTGCGATAAAGGAATCCTTTACAAAGATCGAATCGGCGCTCAGCAGCATAATAGGCAGCATAAACGAATCCTCAAACGAGGTTCTCAGCGGCTCGTCACAGATCGCCGAGGGCTCGCAGGTATTGGCGGACGGCACCACCAAGCAGGCTGCCGCAATCGAGCAGCTGTCCGCTTCCATCAACGAGATCGCCGACAAGGTACAGGCAAGCGCAGACAACGCCGCCGAGGCAAGCAGAATATCCGCACAAAGCGCAGATAAAATAAAGGATCAAAACAGCGAGGTGGAAAGTATGCTCGCTGCAATGGACGAGATTAAGATGAAATCCGACGAGATCCAAAATATCATCAAAGCCATCGACGACATTGCATTCCAAACCAATATTCTGTCGCTTAACGCCGCCGTTGAAGCTGCAAGAGCGGGAGAAGCGGGCAAGGGCTTTGCAGTGGTTGCCGACGAGGTAAGAAATCTTGCCACAAAGAGCGCCGAATCCGCTAAGCAAACAGGCACCCTGATCCATGCCACCATTGAGGCGGTCAACAAGGGTACGGTTATTGCACAGCACACTGCCGACACAATGAAGGAAGTAAACGACCTTTCGGAGCGCTCCAACTCGTATATCATCGAGATCTCCACCGACGCCGAATTCCAATCTCAGTCGATAACACAGATCAAAACGGGAATCGAGGACATTTCCACCGTGGTTCAGCAAAACTCAGCCACCGCACAGGAAACTGCCGCTTCCTGCTCAACTCTCAGCGAAGAGTCCGCAAATCTTAAGGAACAGATCGATAAGCTTAAGGTACATCCGCAGGATTAAGACACCCGCAGGATTAAGACAGATTAAAATTTTTAGAGCCCTTGCTGAAAATCAGCAAGGGCTCGCATATTTTTTTAAATACCTTCTCAAAACATAATACCTTTAGGTTTCATTGAAAAGCCGAAACCACCGGCTTGAAAATAAAACCGATTACCTCTGCATACCGCAGTTTTGACAGAATTTTGACTCTGCCGAATTGGCATTGCCGCAGTTGGAGCAGGTCCAAGCTGCTGCGTATTCGGCGGGAGGAGCGCTTTGCTGAACGGTATTGACCGTATTGGCAGCAGGAGGGGCGTATGTATTTACGGGCTGCTCCATATAATTATTCTGTTGAGGATAAACGTTGTTTTGAGGATATATGCCCTGTTGAACGCCGTTGGGGGCATAGCCGTTTTGAGGGTAGCCTGCTTGAGGATAGCCGTTCTGAGGGTAGCCTGCCTGGGGATAACCTGCCTGCTGGGGATAAGCATTTTGAGGGTAGCCCATTTGGGGATTGTAGCCGTAGGGCATGGCTGCGGTTTTAGGCTTAAGAGCCAATCCGACAATATTCAATATAATTCTCACAACGGAAAAAATTACCAAAAAAATCAGCATAACGGCTATTCCCACGCCAAAATCCTCGGCGTCAATGCCGCTGGAGGAAGCGCTGAGCATCTCCTCCAAGGAGCACAGCGGGGATAACGACATGCCGAAAATAAAGCACAGCGTCGCAAAAACGGTATCTACAATGGCAACGCCTCTGCTGCCCTTGGCAATTACGGAAAAGACCAAAGAGGCAACGGAAAGCACAAAGCCCGTTATAGCCATAGCTCTTGTAAACGCACAGCTGTTGATAACCGACGCAAAAACGCTTCCCACGCTGCCCGAGCCGACTCCGCCGGTCTCCGAGACCTCCACGCATATTGCCATTACAATAATGGAGCCGATCATGGTAAGCAGTGATATAACTATCAAACAGCCCTTTGCGATTTTTGAAAGAATGTTCATTGTGTTGTTCATTACAGTATCTTCCTTATAAAAATTTATACTGATTTTCGGTCAAAGTGCAGACGGTTAGCCGCCGACCGGCAATCAGTGCTTTGGGTGCAGTTCATAGTCAAGCCCGTGACTTGATCCAATATTATTGTACCATATACCGATTACTTTGTCAAAGGAAATTTTCGTAAATTTTGAATAATTGACTTAAAACCGTTGCAATAAATCTTTTTTTATGGTACAATTACAATATATATGTGACACATAATGGGGTGACCAAAATAAAAAGAAAATCTACAAACACTGATTCAAAGGCATTTATAGCCGTTTTTGCGGTAATAGACTCTCTGCTTCTTATCGCTGCGCTCGCTTTGCTGATATTGGGCTTATTGTTCAACGGAAGCGGCGCTCCCTCGATTTTTTCCCACAGGATTTATCTGATGGACAGCGACGCATTTTCGCTGGTAAAAAAAGGAAGCGCAGTTGTGGCAAGCGAAGTGCCTTACGAAGAGATATTGGCAGGGAATATCGTTATCTACAGCGACGATGAGGATAACGTCCTTGTCGGCGAGGTGCAGAGCTTTAATTTTGCCGAGGGCGTGTATACCTTCAGCGTAAAAAACGACGCCGAAATGATACTCACCGTTGGACAGAGCCGCATTTTAGGCAAGGGAATATACTATTCCGAATTTTTGGGAGGATTAGTGTCCTTTGTGACCTCGCCCGGCGGCGTGTGCCTTATTGCACTGCTGCCCTGCGCCGCATTCATAATTTACGACATCATAAAAGCGGTAAGGCGCAAAATTCCGCAGCCGGTGGTTACCACCGTGAAAAAGCAGGACGAAACGCCGACCTACGTGCCTCCCGTAAAGTCAAAGCCCGATATGCTTGACGGCAGAGATATGGAGGACGACCCCGTATTCGCTCCCCAAAGAGAAAAAATGGTGGAGGCGGCCGGTCTTTCTTCTCCCTACCAAAAGAAAACCGAATACGCCGTAAACGGAAATTACGGCAGCTACGACCGCACCGGCAGAGCGATAAACCCCTCTCGGCCGCAAGGCTCGGTTACGGTCAGCGAAAGGGATATTGACAAGCTTATAAGAGAAACCAAGGCGGAGCACAGCAGGCGTCAATTTGCTTCCGAGCAAGCTGAACAGCGTTCAAAAACCTCTCAGGGCTTTTCCGTTCAAAGATCCTCGGATACTGTGCAAAGCCGCTCCGCACGTTTTAATGCCTTTGATGCAAATGAAGAGCCGTCAAGGGAGCTGCCGAGAAACAGGAATTTACCTCAATATGAGCCTCAAAACGAGCCTCGACCAGTTGAGCTTCCGGAAGAGCGTCCAGAGGAACAGCCTCCCGTAAATCCTCTTACAAGCAAGCTGGCTCAGGAATCCCTCTCTCAGTTTGAGGAGGAAATAAACGTTGTTAACCGTCCGAGGGAGGGCAGAGCAAAAAGACCCACTCCCCGCCTTTCGCCTCGGGTAAGCAAGCTTGACAGCATATTCCAAGAGGAGGTCCAAAGCAATTACAATATAGACGAGATCCTCAATCGGCTGGGCGGAAATAATAAATAATGCCAATAACCGTTTGAAATTCCCTGCCGCAAAAGCGGGGCAAAGGGGCACTTTGAAGCATAAACAGCAAAAAATACCTCAAGCATTTCGTTTGCTTGAGGTATTTTTCTATTCCTCTGCGTCCCCTTCCTCCGGGGCGATCTGCAATTCGTCTCCGCCGTCGGCAACGTTTGCAAGGCTTCTGTTAATGGCCTTGGTTCTTGCTCCGATAAGCTTGCCCAAGTCGCTGTCGGCTTGGCTGAGCTTTTTGCGCACTCCGTCAAGCACCTCGCTGAATTTGCCGAACTCCTTTTTTGCCTCCTCCAGTATTCTCCATACCTCGCTGCTTTTTTTCTGGATCGCAAGGGTTCGAAAGCCCATTCTAAGGCTGTTCAGCATGGCGGACATGGTGGAGGGTCCCGCCACGTTGATCTTATAGTCCCTCTGAAGCCGTTCCACCAGCCCCAAGTTTATGACCTCCGAATACAGCCCCTCAAAGGGCAGGAACATTATCGCAAAATCGGTGGTAACGGGCGGATTTATGTATTTTTCGCTTATGCTCTTGGCGCAGCGCTTGACCTCGTTCTCCAAAAGACTGCGCCTGCTTTTGATCTCGTCGCTGTTCCCGCTTTCGTAAGCCGCCTGAAGATTGGCGTAGGTCTCTCCCGGGAATTTCGAGTCGATGGGAAGCCACACCTCGTTATTTTCACCCGAGCCGGGCAGCTTTACCGCAAAGTCCACGGCTTCCCGAGACGAGGGATCGACGGCTACCTGCGTGCCGTACTGCTCGGGGCTTAAAATTTCCGACAAAATTGCGTCAAGCTGAATTTCGCCCATAATGCCGCGGGTCTTTACGTTGGAAAGCACCTTTTTGAGATCGGTGACGCCCTGAGCCACCTGCTTCATTTCGCCCAATCCCCGATAAACCTCGGTAAGCCTGCTGTTGACGGCTTCAAAGGACTGTGAAATTCTGTCGTTAAGGGTTTTTTGCAGCTTTTCGTTTACGGTGTCGTTGATTTTGTCAAGGCTTTTTTGGTTGTCGGCTCTCAGCTTTTCCATAGCCTCGCTGTTTGCGGACTGCATTTTTGTCAAAATTTCCGCCGTGTCCGCTCTTGATTTTTCCAGCTTCTGCTCCACCTCGCCAAGGCTTTGCTTGTTTTCCTTTATAAGCTTGTCCATGCTTTCGGCGTTGGAGCTTTGCATTTTATTTAATATGTCGGCTGTTTCCGCCCTTGATTTTTCCAGCTTGCTCTCCACCGAGGCAAGGCTCTCCTTGCTTTCCGAGCGGAATTTCTCCATGCTGCCGGAATTTTCCTTTTGCATTTTTTCCAGCATTTCAAGGGTATCGCTGCGAATTTTTCCAAACTCCTCCTTGATCTTCCCAAGCTCAGAGGTAAGGCTGTTCAGCTGCTTTTCCTGCTGATCCCTGAGGCTGTCTCCGAGACGGGAAACATTGTCCACCACGCCCTTTGAGATCTCAGAGCGAAGAGTGCTGTGCCTGTTGTCCGTATCTCTGCTCATGGCTTCCATTTTGTCGGATAAAAGGTTCAGCCTGTTTAAAATTTCCTTGTTTTTTAAATCGTCCTCCGCCGACTTGGCGTTCCTGCTTTTAAGCACCGACAAAATGCTTAAGATCAGGATAAAAACCGACATTCCCAAATTAATGTAAGTCAAAATACCGTCCATGCCTTATCTCCCGTCTCTCAAATTTTGATGCAGCCGTCATGCTGACCTCTTACCTCGAAGATCATGCCGATAATGCTTTTGAAATATGGGATAAACGCACCGCTGTCTATCATCTCCAATATTTCCTCCATAGAAGCCCAGCGCACGTTTTGAACCTCCTCGTATTGGAGACTGAGGCTGCTTGGATCCACCTCTTTTTCGATCAAATAAAAGTCGTCGAAGCCCTCTCGAAAGTTATAGGTAAAATTCGGGCGAATACCGCTGAAATCGTGATCTATCCCCAGCTCCTCCAAAAGCTCTCTGTGTGCGCCTGCTCCGCTTGTCTCTCCCTTAAGGATACTGCCGCCGCAGGAAACGTCCCACAGATCGGACCAGCCCTTTTTAAAAGGCAGCCTTTGCTGTATCAGCATTTGATTTTTGCCGTTAAAAATGCAGATATGTACTACCGTATGAAAACAGCCCTCGGCGGCGGGCTCTCCCCTTACCAGATCCTTGTTTAAAAGCTGCCTGTTTATATCGTAGGCGTCCCAAAGCTCCATAATTTCTCCTATTTTTTAGCGTTATCGTTCCGTGCCGCTTTAAGGCTTTTTTGCTTTCTGTTGGCGTTTTTTACAGCCGCTTTCACCGCCGCCCTGCTGTCGTCTCTGAAAAATTTAAAGTGCAGCAGAAATTGAAATCCCGCCAATGCGGCAAGCATTACCGCCGCAATTACCGTTCCCGCATTCCACATGGACTTGACGGAAAAATAAACGATAAGATATACCGTTGCAAGGCACAGAACTATACCCGTTGTAAGCGGCGATTGTCCCTTTTTCATGACGTTTGCAGCTTTTTGGCTCTCAGGGTGTTTTCCATCAGCATTGCTATAGTCATGGGACCTACTCCCCCGGGTACGGGAGTTATAAAGCTGCATTTTGAAGCAACACCGTCAAAATCCACATCGCCGCAAAGCTTTCCCTCGGCGTTTCTGTTCATGCCCACGTCTATCACGACCGCACCCTCCTTGACCATGTCGGAGGTAACAAAGCCGGCTTTGCCCACTGCCGCCACCAAAATATCCGCCCTTCTGCATACCTCGGCGAGATTCCTCGTTTTGCTGTGGCAAACGGTGACAGTGCCGTTTTCGTGGAGAAGCAGCATTGCCATGGGCTTGCCTACAATGTTGGAGCGTCCTATCACCACACATTCCTTGCCGCCGACCTCCGTTCCCGTGGAACGGATAAGCTCCATTACTCCCGCAGGAGTACAGGGAAGAAAGGCGTAATCGCCGATCATGATCTTGCCCACGTTTACCGCATTAAAGGCGTCCACGTCCTTTTCGGGAGAGATACGCCCGATTATCCTTTTTTCGTCGATCTGCTTAGGCAGGGGCAGCTGCACCAATATGCCGTTGACGTTTTTATCTCCGTTCAGCGTATCTACCAGCTCCAAAAGCTGCTCCTCCGTTGTTTCCTCGGGCAGTGCGTATTCGTAGGAGGATATACCGCAAAATTCGCAGGCTTTTTTCTTGTTGTTTACGTAAACCCTGCTTGCCGGATCATTTCCCACAATAACTACAGCCAAGCCTATTTTTAAGCCCTTTTCTGCGATCTCGTCCCTGACCCTTTCCTTGACCGCCAGTGAAACAGCCTTTCCGTCAATCAAATTCATAATATTACCTCCGAATTACTTTTTGATTATCTGTATAATGCCAATAACCATTTAAAAAATCCGCAATTCAAACGATTATCGGTTTAATTATCCCTTTGCGCCGGTATCGCCTTCCGTATCCTCGCCGAAAATACTGGGAGCGGTCTCGGTCTTAGCCTTTTCCGCCGCCTTGAACGCCTTTCTTGCGGCTTCCTTTTCCTTTTCCAGCTCGAGCTTGTATTGATAGCCCTCGAGCCTTTCCCTGCTAAGATCGGTTTCGGCGTAAATCCTTCTGCCGTGTTTTTTATAGTAGAGCTTAAAATAAATTATCATGATAACCGCAATGACGGCGGAGGCGATCGCCACCAGCTGAGAGATCTTTACAGAACCCGCATAAAGGCTGTCGGTGCGAAGTCCCTCTATCCAGCCTCTGCCGGCGCCGTACCACATGACATAGTAAAGAAACAGCTCGCCGTCAAAGCTTTTAAATCTGCTTGCCGCAAAATGAATAAGCAGAAAGCCGATTATGCACCAAAGGCTTTCATACAAGAAGCAGGGGTGAACCAGCACGGGAGCCTCGGATTCCGCCTGCGCCGCTATGACAACGGGATCGAGAGCGATGGAGGTTCCCGTCATGCCCCAAGGGAGATTTCCCGCAGTGGGTGCGCCGTAACATTCCTGATTGATAAAATTGCCCCACCTGCCTATCGCCTGTCCTATCAAAAAGGCAGGTCCCGTAACGTCCAAAAGAGGCAGGAAGGGAGTTTTCTTGATCTTGCTGACAATAATTCCCGTGATAACTCCGACGATCACGCCGCCGTAGATCGCCAAGCCTCCGTCGTGTATTCTGCTGAATACGGTGATAAGGGTATATTTGTTCTCGGAATCGGGATTCATCAGGTTGAAAAACAGGCAGAAATAAAGCCTTGCCCCGATAAAGCCCGCTATAATGGAAATAAACCCGATGTCAAATACGTTGTCCGCAATAAGTCCCACTTTTTTCGATCTTTTCAAGGCATAGCCGAATGCCAGCACTACGCCTACGGCGATCAAAATACCGTACCAATAGATATTGAAGCCGAACAGGCTGAATGCCGTGCGGTCAATTTCAATATCTCCCGAAAAGAGATTGGGGAACTCTACTGCGTTTTTCAGAAGTCTCATTTTTTGCGTCCTTTCTTTATAAAGCCGGTTCTACAACGGAAATGCTGCAATTATCTATATCCATTTTATTTAACGCCTCTACAATATCATCATAGGTGATTCCCGCAGTGATATTTATTGAGTCGAACAGAGAAAGCCCGTTCATCTCGCTGTTCAGAAGTGCGTTTGCCACTCCCGAAACACTGCCGAAGCCTCCGATCATGCTGCCGTAAAAGCTTTTCTTTACATTTTCAAAATCCTCCCTGCTCGGAAGGTCGGTCTTAAGCCTTTTAAGCTCGCTGTTAACTCTGTCCTTTACCATGGCGGGCTCGTCGGATTCTCCGTTTATCGACACCGCAAAAAATCCCCTGCCGCTGTGTATGCCTATGTTAAAGGAGGCGTTTATCAGCCCCTGCTCATACATTTCCGTATAAAAAGACGATGTGGCGCCGAGACAGACGAAAAAAAGCAGGCTGTAAACGATGCTGCTGTGCGCCGCCTCCTCCGCTGTCATTGCGGGGAATTTATACATTATATAAAATAAGGGCTTTGCGCAGGAAAGCTTTTCGGTGACGGATTTTTCCCTTACCTCATAAGGCTCGTCGGGAACAAATCTTTCAAGTCTGACAGGCGGGGATTTTTTCAGCAGCCTGTCGCAGATCTCTAAGGCTTTATCCGCATTGAAATTTCCCGCAATAGCCAGCACCGTATTGTTCAAATCGTAAAATGCGCCGTAACAGCGGTACAGCAAGTCCTTGTCGATCCGAGCGATGCTCTCCGCCGTTCCTGCAATGTCGAGCCTTACGGGGTTGTTGTAATAGACCGCCTGCAAGCAGTTAAAAAACACCCTCCAGCTCGGGTCGTCCCGATACATATCGATCTCCTGTCCGATAATTCCCTGCTCCTTCGCCACCGTCTCATCGGTAAAATAGGGTTCTTGAACAGTGTTCAACAGTATCTCTAAGTTTTTTTCAAAATCCTGAGAGCAAGAGAAAATATAGGTGGTTTTATCAAAGCTTGTAAAGGCGTTGGCGTAGGCGCCTGTTTTTGAATACTGTTCAAATGCATTATACTCCTTACATTCAAACATCTTGTGCTCCAGATAGTGAGCGGTGCCGTCGGGCACGGTGACAAAATCGCTGTCCCCGTCTGTTTTGAAGGCGGCGTCTACCGAGCCGAAGTTCACTCCAAGCATCGCCTGAGCGGTGCTGAAGCCCTCCATGGGGTACAGGCAGACGGTGCAGCCGCAGGGGTGCTTTATGCGAATATACTTTTCGCCGATTTTGGGGCTTTCGATAATTTCCTTTTTATAGTCCATTTATAAGCTTCCTTTATTTAATCCTTTGAGGTAAGCACGTATACCGTATCCAATTTTAAGGATCTTGCTGCTTCGACAATATCCTCCTTGGTGATCTTTTCCTGCCTTCGGATCGCTTCCTCGGGACTTATTATGTCGTCGCAGTAAATACGAAGAAAATACCAGACGGCAATTGCGGCTGCACTGTCGTTATAGGCTCTGAGGCTGTTTGAACAGCACATTTTGGCGCTGTCAACGTCCTCCTGCGAGAAATCGCCCTCCTGCATAAGCGTCAGCTGGCGTATCATTTCCTCTTTCGCCTTTTCGACATTATCCTTTTCCGTACCGCAGAACGCCTTCAACGTGCCTTTAATCTTGGAAAATCCCGACCAGCAGCTGTAGCAAATGGACATTTTCTCTCTTACATTGGCAAAAAGCTTTGAGCCGGGAGAGCCGCCGTAAATTTCGTTTAAAAGCGTAAAGGCGGAAACGTCCTCCATATCGGTTTTAAAAGCCATGACCATTTTGCTTTGCTGAATTTCCATCTTTTCCGACGCAAATTCCGGCTGCTGCTTTATGGGGCTTCGCAGCGTGGAGCAGGGGTAAAGCTCCCCTCTGTCCAGCTTTGCGAATTGCTCGGTTATCTTCTTCTTTATATCCTCAAAGTCGCCGCAGCCTGAGCAGAAGATCTCGATCCGACCATGGCGCAGCAGTCTTTGGTAAGCGTTATAGGCTGATTTTGCCGTGACCCGCTTGGCAGTCTCCACCGAGCCGGCGTCCTTTATTGCGGCAGGCTCGTTTTTGAATATTATCTCGTCCGCCTTTATCCCCGCATAGTATTGCTTATCGTTAAGCTCCGCCTCTATTCCTTCGATCAGGGATCTTCTTTCAAGTGCGGTAAACTTTTCCGAAAAGCCGCCGTTTTCCGTAAGCGGTTCAAAAATACAGCCCAAAAGAATATTCAACGCTTCCTCGTCTATTTTTTCGTTATGAAGCGCATATTTGTTGTCGAGATAGTCTATGGAAAACGAGATCAGCTGAGCGTCGCCGAAGCCGTAAGCGCTGCTGCACAGCCGTGCGGCATAAAGAGAAGAAAGCTTGGAATTAAGCGACGAGTAGGTGGGATAACGACTGCTGCACTGTGAGATGATTCTTGACGCCACCGCATTTTCCGCAGCGGTTTCTTCGGAAAGGGGCGACAGAAAGTTTATCACGATCGTATTGAGCTTAAAACGCTTATCGGTGATACGATTGAAAAATATACCTTTTCCGATCTCGCGGCGCATAAAATTATTGGGCATATTTGAATCCCTCCACTACAGTACAGTACATAAAGTATAGTATAGCATATTTTTCCCGAAATTTCCATAGCTTTCTTAAAAAAAGCAAAAAAAATGGAATCCGTAAGGATTCCCAAAGTGAAATGATTAGAATGTGTAGAACAAAAGAAAGGAGACAACTAAAAAATTAAGTAAATCAAAGTGATTTAACTTACTTGTATTATATAACAATTTGTTGAGTTTGTCAACAACTTTTTGACTATTTTTAAAATTTTTAGACAGAATGACAAATATCGGTGTTGAAAATTTACATTGTTTTAATAATTTTGGTGAAAATTCCCCTTATAAGTTAAATATTTTTGTGCAATTTTTTGATATAAAATGATTACATCGCATAGTATTGCAATTCAAAATATGTGTTGCTGATTTTTGCTTCAAATATTTTTTGAGCAAAAACAGCACAGATCCTGCCAAATAATGCCAATTCATAACACTGATTTTCCGTTGACGGCAAAGATGTCTATACTTTGATCGAAAATCAACATAAATCCGCAAACAAAGAAAAGCCCCAAGGAAGGCAAAAATTCCTTAAGGCATTTTCGGCATGTATCAAAATCAAACGTTAAATCTAAAAAGAACCACGTCCCCGTCCTGCATCACGTATTCCTTTCCCTCAAGGCGAACCAGTCCCTTTTCCTTGGCTCCCGCCATGCCGCCGTTATTCACCAAATCGTCGAAGGAGACCACCTCGGCTCTGATAAAGCCTTTTTCAAAATCGGTGTGAATTTTTCCCGCTGCCTGGGGAGCTTTTGTGCCTTTTGTTATGGTCCAGGCTCTTACCTCCTGAGGTCCTGCGGTGAGATAGGAAATAAGCCCCAACAGCGAATAGCCCTTGCTGATAATGCGGTTAAGTCCGCTTTCCTCCAAGCCCAAATCAGCCAAAAACATATCCCGATCCTCTTTTTCCATTCCCGCAATTTCGGCTTCGATCTGAGCGCAGATAGGGAGTATGGTGCTGTTTTCCTGCTCCGCAATTTTAAGTACAGCCCGATACTGGCTGTTGTTGTCGATATTTCCCGTAAAATCCGCCTCGCTCATATTTGCCGCATAAATAACGGGCTTATTTGACAACAGGGGAGTGGTCTTGACGATCTCCCTTTCCTCATCGGAATAATCAAAGGAACGGGCGGAATTGCCCTCCTCCAAATGAGCGATGAGCTTTTCCAAAAAATCGATCTCCCTTTGCATGCTTTTATCGCCCTTTAAAAGCTTTTTATCCTTGTCGAGACGGCGCTGCAAAATTTCAAGGTCGCTGAAGACAAGTTCCAAATTAATGGTTTCAATATCTCTTGCCGCACCGACAGAGCCGTCGACGTGAATAATATTGTCGTCCTCGAAGCAGCGCACCACATGAATAATGGCGTCGACC
>JAMPBF010000043.1 GCA_023666805.1 Bacillota bacterium | reverse complement strand
AGTCGGCTTTAAAATATAGACGAAGTCTATATTTTAAACAGGAATTAGTATTAAAGTGAAAACAGTATAATATCATGATATTACGAGGAAATATATATGAACTTAAAAACATTAGTTCCAAAGGGTATAAGCCCCGAGGATATAATATTCAGCCTGCCCTTTGACATAGACGAAAAGGGCAGGCTTACCGAGGGAATTTTGACCGCCGACAGGGAAAATATCTCCCTCTATACGGAAGACGCCCTTACGAATACCTATCAGATCAAGGATTATTACGAGTATGAGGTGTTCAGACAGTCGGGCAGCTCCATGCTGAGAGGAAAGCGGAGAGATAACGGCAGGTGGCAGCTGTTCTGCTGCTTCAGCCAGTCTAACTATGTCCGCTTTGCAGAGCTGGCGAAGATCCTTGACTACTACGCAAAAACAGGGGTTTTCTCCGAGGTGAGCGATACCGAAGAGCCCAACTGTCCCAAATGCGGCGCAAGGCTGGATATAAGCACGGAATGTCCCTTCTGCGCCAAGCGCAGCAGTACCGTCAAGAAGATGATGAGCCGCATAATGAGGTACAAGGGCGTATTCTTCGCAGCGATAGTTTTGTCCTTTATAGGCTATGCCGCCGATGTAATGCTGCCAAGGCTGTACCGCACGGTGATCGACGATGTGGGCATAGGAGCAAATGCGGATATGGATCTGTTTTACAGGCTTGCGGCGATGATCGTGATACTGTCGGTGGTAACGGTAGCCGCAGGAGGGTCGGCGTTTGTCCTGAACCGAAAAATGTCGGTAAGATTTATACGGGATCTGAGAAAGGATCTTTTTGACAAGGTTCAGCTGATCTCAATGAAATCCTTTGCCCGCCGCACCTCGGGCGAAATTATCCGCCGTCTCAGCGAGGACGCCCGAACCCTTTCCAATTTCCTTATGGGACAGGGTAAGCAAATGATCATCAATATAATCGCTTTGGCGGTATTGGCGACGATCATGTTTGTCACCGACTGGAAATTAGCTTTAATGGTAATTATCCCCATGCCTGTTGTAGCGGTGGTTTCCCAAAAGGTGCTGAAAAGAATAAGAAGCCTTTACGATTATTGGTGGAAAAGGACCTGCGATTCCTCCAAATACCTGAACGACATAATTTCCGGCGCAAAGGTGGTAAAAAGCTACGGCAGCGAGGAACGGGAGGTAGAGCGCTATAAGGGCATTTCCCGAAAAATAGCCGACGGCTTGGAAAAGGCGGAGTGCACATGGTACAAGCTTTACCCCGTAATGCAGTATATCTTGGCGGTAGGCGAAATGCTGATGATCTACTTCGGAGCCTCCTACGTTTTGCACGAGAGCATTACCTTGGGCGAATTTGTCCAGTTTACGGGCTACGTATCGATGTTTTACGGTCCCGTGTATTGGCTTATTCAGCTGCCCAGGGTCTTGACCCAGGCTATGGTCAGCGCAGGAAAGATCTTCGAGATCTTAGACGAGCCCATAGACCTGACCGATTCGGAAAACGCAGTCGAACACGAGATCAAGGGCGATATTACCTTTGAAAACGTGTCCTTCGGCTACACCGCCTACAATCCCGTTCTTAAAAACATTTCCTTCAGCATAAAGCAGGGCGAGATGATAGGCTTGGTAGGTCATTCGGGAGTGGGAAAGTCCACTCTCATCAACCTGTTGATGCGCCTTTACGATCCCACGGGCGGCAGTATAAAAATCGACGGCATAGATCTGAGGGATATGAAGGAGGAATCGCTTCACGGCAAGCTGGGCGTGGTTTTGCAGGAAACCTTCCTGTTTAACGGCACGGTAATGGAAAACATAGCCTATTCCAAGCCCGACGCCACCTTTGAGGAAATAATCAAGGCGGCGAAAATAGCCGACTGCCACGATTTTATCACCAGGCTTCCCGACGGCTACAACACCTATGTGGGGGAAAAGGGCTACAACCTTTCCGGCGGCGAGCGCCAGCGAGTGGCAATAGCCAGGGCAATTCTCAGAAACCCCAGCATTTTGATTTTGGACGAAGCCACCGCCAGCCTTGACACCCAAACCGAAAAGCAGATACAAACCGCCTTGAACCGCCTTGTAAAAGGCAGGACCACAATTGCCATAGCTCACCGCCTTTCCACTCTCAGCAGCGCCGACAGGCTTATAGTTTTGGATAAAGGCAAATTAGCCGAGGTAGGCACTCATACCGAGCTTATGGCAAGAAAGGGCGTGTATTACCGCTTGGTAATGGCTCAAAGAACCACATCGGCAATGAGGGAGGCAGCGGAAGCCTAATTGATTGTTTTTTGAAGTATTTTTTTGTTCTTTTCGCAGAAAATAAAAGCGAAAGGAGCGAAAAATATGGAAAATAACAAGACCGATAAATTGCCGAAGAACGATTTTGCCCGTCTGGACAAGCTGGAGCGGGAGGAGCATTTGGACAAGGGCGGAAGCGCTCCCGAGAAAAACCCCATGACAGTAATGCCCTTAAACGCCCTCTACACATTTCCCGTCACCGCCATGGGCTATCCCAACGCCGCCCCAATCACTGCGCCTTTTTACGACTATAAAACAGACGACAATGACGAAAAAAGGAGATAATACCGATAGCCGAGCCGCCGCACCGCTAAAATGCAGCGGCTTGGTTATTTTTAACAAAAACTCTCTCGATTTTAGTAAAAAATTTTATTGACAAAACAGGAAAAAAGTGCTAAACTTTATTTAAAATAAGCCGATATTATAAACGAGAAATTTTGTAATCTTTAATATACTGTATTTTATAGGAGGAAACTACCATGAGCACAATAAACAGCCTTATGAACGCAGGCTCTACCAGCACCAACGGCAATTCCGTTACCACCGGCGCTCTCAACAAGCTTACCGATCAGCTCAGCGAGCTGGAAAGCAACACTACCTTAAGCGACGCTGCGAAGCAAAGAAAGATCGACAAGATCAACAGCCAGATAAACACCGCCGCCAGCGTTTCCGCCAATATCGCCAACGCAGGCAATCTTATCAGCGGAATGTTGGGCACCAACACCGATAAGGTGGATTTCAGCCCCTTCTTCGGCACGGATCTTGCCACGGTAAAAATCGTTGCCAGCTCCAGTATGCAGACGCAAAAGGAAGCCCGCATGCTGGCTGCCGAAATCAACCTCGATAAGATCAGAGGCAACGACACCTCCGACAAGGAAGCAAAGCTTGCCAATATGAGCGAGAACGTTTCGATACTCAACAACAGCCTGAATAATAAAATCAGCAGCATACTTTCCGATGAGGAAACCGACCGGGATACCCGTGCGATAATCACTCAAATCAACGATCAGCTGGAATCAAATCAAAAGAAGCTGGACAAGGAATTTGGCAATAAGTACGGCAACACCTGGAAGGACGGAGAGATCGTATCAAACGAAAGAACCGAGGACGACAGCGAGGACAAAAAGACCGAGGAGACCAAGACAGACAGCTCTTCCTCTTCAAGCTCAAGCTCCTCAAGCAGCTCAACCGCCAAGACCGAGCCCAAGCCCTCTATAATCGATCAGATCAACTCGGGCTTAAAGGAAAATCAGAGCAAGCTGGATAAAGAGTTCAGCGAAAAATACGGCAATTCATGGGAAAACGGCTCTATCGTTGAGGATAAGGACGAACCCTGACAGTAAAAGTACATAAAAATCAAGGACTGCTCTTAACGGGCAGTCTTTTTTGTTAAAATCTAAAGTTTTTATACAAATAGTATATTTTGTGCTGCTGTTTTTTGTTAAACCTTACGTTTTTATTACAAATAGTAAAATCCCTTGAAATCCTCGAAAAACAGGAGTAAAATGATTTCATGAACAAACGGGAGGTGATATGACAATGACGACAAGGCTCATGTGGCTGCGGGAATGTTGGTCGGACATATTTGATACGGCTTTAGAGGCTTTGATTCCTGTTTTTATAACCGCTCTTGTTTATTTTTTGATCCGCCGAGGCTGTCAAAAGAAAAGGCTCGGCTCGGAATTTAAGCCGAGGAGAAAAGCCGCCTTTTGGAACGAGCTTATCCGTTTGCTTTTAGTCTGCGAAATTGCAGCCGTAATATGTATAGCCGTATTTCCCGACGGTTTTTGGCGGTATTTCGGAGAGATCCCGTTTTTTTCCGCCAACAGTCCACGAGATTGGCAGTATGTGCCTTATATCGCAGCATGGATACAGCGGGGTAGAATCGATGCGGGAAATTTTTATGACTTGGTGTATAATATAGTATTTTTTATACCGTTAGGATTATTTCTGCCCTTTGTCATGAAAAAGCCCGCACTGTGGAAAACCGTTCTTATAGGCTTTATTTTCACCGTCTTGGTGGAAACCTCACAGATGCTTACCAACCACTGCTCCGACATAAACGATGTAATCGACAACACCTTGGGGGCTTTTGTGGGACATCTGCTGTACCTGCCGATAAAAGGGCTTTTCCCTGGTTTTACCGAAAAATGCAGGGAGAGGGTTTGAAATGATTTTGCGTCAAATCGCCTCAAATCCCTTTAAAAACATCATGTTTTCTATAACTATGACCGACTTCCACCAATTTTCCGCCAGAGTAAATTCCCTATAGTCGTTGAACCACTGCCACGGCACGGCAAAAGAGCCGTCGTCAAGCTGGCTGCTGATAATGACCTCGCATTCCTTTGCCGCCGGCTCCTCGTTCCCCTTGTAAAATATGCTGTCCCTGCTGCGAATAAAGGCTGATGGGCGGCACACATATTCCGAGAGCCATTTGTCGGCGCTGCGGCAAATATTTGCGTTTACCTCTTCTATAAGTCTGCTCTTAAATTCGTCCATGTCAACCGTATTTAAGCCCGCTTCCGACATATATTCAAAAAGGCTTATGAAGCAGCCCGCAATATGCTTTTCACCCACGGGAGCATTTTCCTTGAACCAATCAAACGCCCTTTGTGCGATAGCCTCCGCTTTTTTGTACAAACCGCCGTCCTTTGGGGCAAAGCGGAGGATAAAGCCCGCAAGGCAGGCGGTGGGATTGTAGCGGAAATCCGTTTCCTTGTCGGAATAGCTCCACCATATCGCATGGGGATAATTGTCGTTGGAGCTGACGGTATTGAGCCACTGTCCCCGCTCCTCGGAGAAATCCGCTCCGCTGTCGAGATAGCGCAGGATCCCTTCGATAATGGGGTGAGAAGCGTCCTCAAGACCTACATCCTTTAATATTGCTATGGCTTGCCATGTTTGGATCGGACAGGAATTTGGGTTGAAGCTGTCGGCTTCGACAGCGTGTCCGAAGCCGCCGTCCTGATTTTGATAAAATGCCAGCGCCTTTAAAACAGCTTCTCTGCTGCCGTTCTCAAAATGATACTGCCACCTTGCCAGCTCCAAGGGGCGGGCGTTTCTGTAAATAAACCGTCTTGCTTTTTCAAAAGTATTCATTTTAAAAGATCCTTTCTTTCACTTATCCGAATCGCCTCGCATATCCGTTTGCTTTGTTCGCACCATGCGGATCGGCGATCGGCAAACAGCAAACGCCTAAATTTTTGCCGCTTGCCGTATTTTGATTATAGCAAAACCTTGCTTATTTGTATTGTAAAAAACCGACATCAGCGAAATTTTCTCCCGTAAGCCAAAGCCTCCTTGGGCGTCATCAAATGTCTGCGCTTAAAATCCCGGAGCAGGTGGGACTGATCGGTGTAGCCGTATTTTTCCACAGCGTCAAGCAGGCTGAAATTTTCGGAAAAGTTCATATCCTGCCACAAAAGCTGATAGCGAAGCAGCGAGGAAAACGTCTTGGGAGAAACGCCCGTATTAAAATTAAAAATACGTTCCAGCTGCTTTTCTCCAACGCATGAGTAACCGCATACCTCGGATATTTTTGCCCTGCAATCGGTTTTCAGCATATAGTAAATGCCGTTTAAAAGAGCGCTGTCGGAGCGCCTTTCGCAAAGCCGCCCCAACAAAAGCTTTTCCGCAAATTTCGCCCTTTGCTCCAATGAAGTGTGCTCAAACAGAAACGGCTCCAGCCTTGATTTCAGATCGCCGAAAAATTCCTCTGCGGGAAAGGCCTCGTTTTTCCGCCCGCCAAGCTCCCGCTCCGTAAAAAGTACGGCTGTCCAACCGTAAAACCTGACGGCAAAAATGCTGCCGTCGGGTCCTGCGGCGGCGTTCCCCGAAAAATAGGACCGCTCGTCCACCGTGCAGAAGAAGCTGTCCGCTCGGTTATCGGCAGGGCTAACGTTAAAGATAATATCCATGCAGGTATCGGGTATGACAAGCTGTGACGCAGAGCTGCCGTTTCGGGAGGAAACGGGGCTTTTCGTGCCCCAAAAGCAGCGCACAAAGGGCTTAAGCGCCTCGCAGGGCGGGATTTCGCAGTACTGCCGGTTATTTTGAAACGGCGCAGCCGTAATGGGTCGGTACATTTTTGCAAGCGTGTTCATGATTTTTCCCCTTATACTGTTTTCGCTCTAAAAGATAGACAAAGTCTATATTTTAAACAGAAATTAGTATTATCAATCGTAATACTGCGCTTGAGCCGCAAACATTCCCGCATAGATCCCGCCGTCTATCCCCGCCAGCTCCTCGTGAGTGCCGTACTCCTTGACCCTGCCGTCGCCGAACACGGCAATCTTGTCGCAGAATCTGCAGCTTGAAAGCCTGTGAGATATGTAAACGGCGGTTTTTCCTCCCACAAGCGCATTAAACTGCCTGTAAATGTCGTATTCCGCCACAGGGTCAAGAGCGGCGGTAGGCTCGTCAAGAATGACTGTAGGTGAATTTTTATACAAGGCTCTCGCAATTGCAAGCTTTTGCTGTTCTCCCCCCGAGGGCTCGATGCCGTTTTCGTCAAAGGACTTGAATAAAACGGTGGAATCGCCTTTTTCAAGAGAAGCAAGCTTGTCCCTTAAGCCGACCTGCTCGGCAAGCTTTTCCAGCTCTTTGTCATTGCCGGGGCCGTCCAAAATAATATTTTCCCTTATCGAAAACGCAAACAGCTTAAAATCCTGAAATACGGGAGCAAAAAGGCTCATGTATTGGTTATAGTCATATTCCTTGATATTTACGCCGTCCAAAAGTATCTCCCCCGAGGTGGGGTCGTAAAGGCGGCATAAAAGCTTTACAAAGGTGGTTTTTCCCGCACCGTTCAAGCCTACCACCGACAAATGCTCCCCCTGTCTTAGTGTGACGGAAATGTCCTTCAGCACCTTAACGTCGGTGTTGGGATAGGTGAAGGACACGTTTTTGAATTCGATGGTATGGGGAATGTTCTCTACCGATTTTTTCCCCTTTTCTATAGCCGCAGGGTATTTCATAAGCTTAACGTATTCGTAAGCGTAATTGCATCTTTTTGTGATATTCTGCACATGATACGTAAGATCCTGCATAGAGCTGTTAAAGGTGCTGCCCGCACTCAGCATTTGCGTAAACAGCGGTATGGAAATTCCGCCCGTCAGCACCAATATCCCCAAATACAAGTAGGATACCGTGTCCCTTACAATGTCGAAAAAGGTGTTGATCCCGCAGATAGGCATCTCCTTATCGGAATTTACCCTCCAAAAGCCGATGGATTGATCCGTATATCCCTCCCATTTTTCCGTCATCAGGTCTTTGGCGCTGTACAGCCTTATATCCTTTCCGTAGCGGAAATCCGAGGTGCTTTGGCAGAAGTAGCCGAAGCAGCGGTTTATCTTAGACAGCTTTTCAAAGGCTTCTATCTCTATTTTGTTTTCCTTTTTCCCCAGCACGGCTCTTATAATGACTGCGATCAGGGTAATAAGGAAAAGCAGCGGTGCGTTTACGGCGATAAGCGCTACCGTGCCCGCAATTTTTACAGCCTCCCTGATTATGGAAAACGCCTTGTCGCAAATTCCGTGAACTCCGCCCGAGTACCAGCTGATGCCCGTTCTTGCCGCCTCGACCTGATCCAGCGCCTTTTTGTCCTCCGTAAGCTGAAAATCCAGCTCCATTATCCTTTTGCTCATTTCCTCGGAAAAATAAGCCTGAAACTTGTAGTCGTATTTTTCCATTTGCTCGCCGAGAAACGAGCCCAAAAAGGAGATCAGCGGCGGCAGCACCGCAATTACGGCGGCAAGGACAGTAAGCCTTCCAATATCCCTGTCCCCCAACAGCTCCTCGATTATAAGCGGCGACACGAAAATTGCCACAAAGGGCTGTACCGCCTCCGCCAAGGTTTTTAACAGTCCCACAAAAAAGTAGCCCTTATGTACTTTCCATGCGACGGGCAGAAAATATTTCAGCGTTTCCCTCACAACGGAAAAGCTTTTTTTCTTATTTTGATCAGACATTTACGGCAGCCTCCCCCATTGCGGTATTTTCTTTTTTGTAGTACTGTGCCTGTATCCGAAACATTTCGGCGTAAGCTCCGCCGCTTTCCAAAAGCTCTCGGTGCGTTCCGTATTCTACCATTTCCCCTGCCTTGAACATGGCTATGCTGTCGCAAAAGCGGGTGGAGGAAAGCCTGTGGGAAATATAAACGGCGGATTTATTACCGATTATGCCGTCAAAGCTTTTGTAAAGCTCGTATTCCGCCAAGGGGTCGAGAGCGGCGGTGGGCTCGTCCAGAACCATTACGGGAGCGTTTTTGTACAAGGCTCTTGCCAAAGCAAGCTTTTGCTTTTCGCCGCCGGAAAGGTCTATCCCGTCGTCATAGAGGATCTTCAGCAGCTGGGTATCTGTGCCGCTGGCAAGACTTTCCGTCTTTTCCTTGAGACCCGCCTTGTAAAGACATTCTCGGCTCAGATCCTTGTCGGTCTTATCGCCGCTCTTCATAGACACGTTTTCCGCCATGGAAAAAGCAAATATCTCCACATTTTGGAACACGGGGGAAAACAGCCCGTAATATTCCTCCCTCTTAAATTTCCGTATATCCGTGCCGTTTAAGAGAATTTCTCCCTCGGTGGCGTCGTAAAGCCGAAGCAAAAGCTTGATAAAGGTGGTTTTCCCCGCTCCGTTAAGCCCTACCACCGCCAGCCTTTTTCCCGCTTCAAGGGTCAAATTCAGGTTTTTGAGAGCATAGTCCTCCTGCCCCTTATATTTGTAGGAAACGTTCTTGAACTCAAACACGTATTTGTCGGTTTTCGGAACGGGAAGGCAGGCGGTCTCGTCCTCGGTCTTAAGATCCATAAAGGAGCGGAAATCGTCTATCTTAAGGGAACATTCCTTAAAGCCTCCCAAGGAATTTAACAGTTCGGTGAGAGCGGAGGAGAAGGCGGAGGACAGACCCACATACATGGTGAAATCGCCGATGGACATATCGCTGCCCAAAACGCTGTAGATCAGCACCGCATATACCGCTGCGTTGGATAAAATAAGCACAAGGTGAGCAAAAATGCTGTTGTAGATCCACAAATTGCGGCTGTACAGCATTTTGTCGGTCTTTTCCTTTAAAATACTGCGCTGCTTGCCCAACAGCCAGCTCTTCATGCCGAAAAGACGAATATCCTTTGCATAGTCAAAGCTTTGGGTGGTCTGTTCCATATAGCTGATCCTGCGCTGAGTGGGAGCTAATTTGTCCCACACATTTTTCTTGTCCTTTTTAACGGTATAGCGGAAAAACAGATATTGAAAAAATGCCAGCACGCCTAAAACAAGCACTATCCTTACGTCCAAAACCGTTATTGTTGTCACCGTCACCGCAAGGGTCAGGGCGTTTACCGCAAAATCGTAGATCCTGTGGAGCATGCCCTCAACGCCGATTTGGTTATCGCTCGCCGCCTGCATCGCCTTTTCCTGCATATCCAAAATATCGGGCTGCTCCAGCATTTGATAGCTTATTGAGAGAGTTTTTCCTATTCTCTCGGTAATGATCTTCATGCGCACATATATCATCCAAAACCACATTTTGTTGTCGCATACCGTAAATATACCCCGACAGACCAGCTGGATCACCGCTATCCAAGCAAGTGTTACCATAAGCGGAACGGCGTCGCCGCTGCCCGTTTTTTTCTGCGTCTCCAAAATATCCAGCACAAATTTCCCGAAAAAGCTCCACAGAAAGCTTATCAAAGACCCGCTGACTGCGCAAAGTCCCATTATCGTCAGTAAAAAGGGGCGGTATTCCCCTACCTTCTTCAGCATATAGACCGCATTGCTCCAAACTCCGTATTCGCAGTGATGCGGGGAATTGTGTTCTTTTTTCTTTTTCATAGGCTATCCTTTTGTGATCGTTTTTTTACAATACGTCTTTAAATCAGTCTCTGCCGCAGATATTCGCAAAGCTGCCGTAAGCCTCGGAATAAAAGCTTCTGTCGGACATCAGCACAGGGTTCATTTTTTCCGCTTCTTTTAAAATAAAGTATCTTTTTTCATTTTTTTCCGATTTATTCTTTTTCATAATAATTTCCTTTCTGATTAGCTGAAATTATCAGCTGATATAGTATATGCAGTTTTCAATTGTTTTTATAGCTGCTGTTTATAAAATAAGGCTTTTCCGTTTTTCTCGGATTGGACTGCATATCGAAATGATTGGGCAGGCTGTTCAGCGAGTAGACGAAGGTCATAAGGAAAAGGAAATTAAGTCCCGCCACAAATTGATAAATTTTCTTTTCCCCTTGGTCATAGCTTAAAACAGCGTCCTTGGCAAGACGCAGTGCGACCATTTCCTCGATTATGCTTTCCGCCTCTTTGACGGAGACGTTAAGCTCGGCGGAAATCGCCTCGGCGGTAAAATAGACGTTTTTGCCCTTGCCGTTTAAAAAATACAAGGCTTTGAGCGCATTTGGCTTTGTCAGGAACTTAAAGAACCGAACATACCTTTCGTCATAGCGGAGAATGTTGTCGTAGCCTCCCTCGGGCTCGGGCATCATAATAAAATACTGCAAATTTTCGTTCAGTCTTGCCTGAATACAGCCGTAGTCCGTCTCTATCTGAGAATAAATATCGTTTTCCGTATCTTGAAATCTAAGCCTGCTGACAGGTACGTATTCGGGTATCAGCATGCCCACGGAAATCGCCAGCGCTCTGCATATCTCCATTGCCGACTGCATTTTCTCCTCCTCGGGCAAGGCGGAGATATATTTCACCACCTTGTCCCTTATATCCGTTTCGGTCTTTTCCCTGCCGAAAAGCCTATCGACGGACACACCCAAAAAGTCGGCGATCAGCGGCAGCAGCGGAGTGTCGGGAAACCCGTTCATCTCCCACTTGGAAACCGCTTGGGGAGTTACCCCCACCGCCTCCGCCAGCTGCTCTTGGGTAATACCCTTGCTTTTTCTTATGCTCCTGAGAGCGGTGTTAAATTCGTTAGCCATACCGCCGACCTTTCCTTTCTCTTCACTGTAACAAGTATAACACAATTTAGGGTTGAATACAACTGATTATTAGTTGACAAATTCCACTTTTGGTTGAGGAAAAAACGGGCTTAAACCTGCGGTTGATTTTTTGGCGTTTGTACAATTTTTGCTGTTAAATACTTTAAGGGGGTATTGTAAATTCGGGGGAGGTGTGATACAATATTCATTAATAAAAATAAATTTTACGGAGAATTTAAATGAAAAAAACAATCGCCGCCTTTCTAAGCTTGGTTCTCTTTTTATTAACGGTTTCATTAACGGCAGCAGGCTGCACCTCCTCCGATGACATCAGAGGCAGGGACGTTATTGGTTCCAAATTTCTTAACTCCTGCGATAAGATATACTTTTACGGCGAATACGAAACAAGCGATAAGAACGACATAGACATAATATGCAGCGCAATCGGGAACGCAAGGTTAGAGCCCCCTACAGAAAAAGATATTATGTTGGGAGACGGTCATGCCGTGCTTACCCTTGTCAGCGGGGACGACGAACAGTATGTCGGCGTAAGCGGGGAAATCATAGGTTTTTCGGGTGATGCAGATGATATATATATAAATGAGGATCGCAGCATAGCGGACGCAGCTTATCCTATTTTAGACAGGCTTTTGGAAGAAAGCGGCGACTTGCCGGTAACGACGGCGGACAGCTCCCCCTCTAATGAAATCGTGTTCAGGGACATTATCGATTCCAAATTTCTTGACTCCTGCGATAAGATATACTTTTACGACGACAAATACGAAACAAGCGATAAGAACGACATAGACATAATATGCAGCGCAATCGGAAGCGCAAGGTTATGTCCTTCATATGTTCCGAGAGATGGCGGTGTTGCACTTGCTCTTGTCAGCGGAGACGATGAACAGTCCTTTGTTGTAATCGGAAAGGTTATAGGCTTTTCCGGCGAAGTATACATAAACGAGGACGCAAGCATAGCGAACGCTGCTTACCCGATTTTAGACAGGCTTTTGGAGGAAAGCGGCATTATAATCAGTGAATAAATACCGATCGCTGTATAATCGATTATGAAAAAATAATCGCTGCTTTTCTCGGTCAGCTTTTTATTTGTGCTTCAATTTTGGCAGCTCAGCTTGTCGATAAAGTGGGAAAAAATTTTATGGTTTTCGGGCGGGCAAGCCTCGCCCTTACGAAATGCATTTTTCATGCATAATGTAGGGGCGGGGCTTGCCCCGCCCGCTGTACAAGTTCATAATTTGCCGCCACATTGGACTTTTTCGACAGGCTGTGCTGCCATTTTGGCAGCTTTATTTTTTTAAAATTTTTTACATAAATTTTGCCTAAATTACACAAAAACAGTTGCAAATGCAGAGAAAATATGGTAAAATATATCTAAGAATGAAAAAAATTCGGTTTAATGCGGCGGCTATTTTTTTCAGCCGCTGAAATATGCGATAAGATCAACGCTTGCGTGCGGCTGCACAGCTGCGCATTAATAACGGAGAAAGGAGAAACGCTCCTCAGCAGGAATATAAAAATGAACGGTTTGGAAATCGCATTTAAGGAAACCAAATGCGTTAATATAAGGATAGATCTGACAAGGGACATTCCCGTAACGATTTTGGACAAGCTCCCTTCCCTGAGCAAAAAAGACAAGCGCATGAATCTCAGAGAGGTTATTTACGCCGACGACTTTCCGCCTTTAGCCGACATTTTCAGCGAGATCGTGTCCGGCAGGCAGAAATCCATTGACGCTCACTGTCGAGTTAAGGTGGGGGAGGATTATCAGTGGGTATGCCTTAACTGTACGGTAAAAAAGGACACCTTCAACCGCAGTCAGTCCCTTACGGGCACTATGATGAATTTGTCGGAGTATTTGGACGCCTCCGACAGCGAAGCGGTTTTAGAGGGCAATATAAAGAAGAAGCGGGAAATCGGCGAGACCGACATCAATTTACAGGACGCTTCTCTCTCCGAAATTTTGGGAGAGGATTATCTTTTGCGTATCCAACAGGCTCTCACCGCCGGCGGCAATATTTCCTCGGCGATCTGCGGCAGCAAGGGAGAGCTTTTATTATCCGCCTCTCATGACAAAAAGGAAGCCGAGAAAAAGCAAAAATACAGCGAAACGGAAGAAATTCGCTGCCACCACAAGCTTTTGGCGACTTGGACCATTGCCTCCGACAGCAAGGAGGAGATCGAAAAGGCTCTGCCGCTGTTAAAGGTGCTGGCTGAAACGGTAACTCAGATCGCCAATGCGATTTTGGTGCTCTACACCGAAATGGAAAACTCCAAGACCGCCAATCAACAGCTCGGAAGCAATATTGAGCAGCAGATACTTTTAAATAACATATACACCATCATTTTGGAGCAAAACGATTCCGATGAAGCCCTTAAAATGGTGATGAAGCTTGTGGGCGAGTACTTGAAGCTGGATCGGGTTTCCCTTTACGACTATGATTCCGAAACCGGCTATACCAAGCTGAATAAGGAGTGGTCGAACAAGGGCGTTGAAATTCAGTACATATTTAACGTTGACGATTATCCTCGGCTTATGGAGGAGCTTAACTACTGCGACACCTTTTTCTCCAACAGCAGCGTAAGCATGGAGGAGATAAAGAAA
Organism: Bacillota bacterium; assembly: GCA_023666805.1. GTDB lineage: Bacteria > Bacillota > Clostridia > Oscillospirales > Ruminococcaceae > Ruminiclostridium_E. Next base: position 1,596 of record JAMPBF010000043.1, on the reverse strand, counting down.
ACGGGAATAAAATCCTTTGTGGTCTCTCAGCTTGCCGCCAACGGAAAATTCGTGGGTCTTATTTTCTACGAGACCTTAAAGCAGGAAAGAATTTGGAGCAACGCCGACAAAAAGCTCCTTCGCAACATCTCCCAGATCGTCTCCACCATGCTTATCCGCTGCCATATGGATACGGAGCTTAAGCAGCAGAACGAAAAGCTAACAAGGCTTGCCTTCACCGATCCGGTGCTGGAGATAGCCAACCGCACCTGCCTTGACGGAGATCTGAACGGTCAGCTCGGGGAAAAAACATGCGGCGCCGCCGTTTCCGTGAAAATAACCAACATCAGCACCGTAAACGAGGCCTTCGGTCATATCCACTCGGACGATCTGCTGAAAAAAATCACCGAATACATAAATATGCTCGAGCTGGAGGGCAAAAAGGTCTATCGCTTCAGCGGAAGCGTTTTGATGATCCTGCTGAAAAATGCGGGACGGGAGCAGGTCTGCCAGTTTATGGACAAGGTTATCGGCAGATTTTCACAGCCTTGGGTGGTAAGCGGCGAGGAGCATTACATGGAAATGAATGCGGGCGTAGCCTTTTATCCGCAGGACGCCGACGCCTGCGACGAGATATACCGCTGCTCCACCGTTGCCATGTACCGCGCAATGGAAAGGGATTCCAACCTCTATTACTTTTACTCGGAAAATAAGGAGGAGGGCGGCGATAATGCCTTTAATGCGGAACAGCGGCTGAGACGGGCGGTGCTGAACCAAATGGAGGGCTTTAGCGTGGTCTATACCCCCATAACCGACCTAAACGGCACAATAAAGGCTTTGGAGGCGGGAGTGCGCTGGTGCGACCGGGAAAACGGAGTATCCCCTACCGGCAAGGTGATAAAATTGGCGGAGCATATAGGCATCGACGAGCTGATAGACACTTGGGTCATCAACAACGCCTGCGCTCTTATGCGGGAGATCATAGACATGACCGGCAGGGAAAATCTGGTGCTGCATTTAAATCTGACTTATCATGAGCTTCTGCGCTCCTCCGTCCATAAGACTATACAGACTGCCGCCGAAAGATACGGCTTGATAGGAAAAAATATTTCCGTGGAGATCCCCGAAAAGGCGCAGCTAAGCCTTGGCGGCGACGCTTCGCCCATACTCAAGAGCCTTCGGGAGATCGGCGCAGAGGTCACTATCGACGATTTCGGCAGAGAATACATGGCTCTCACCGCCCTGAAAAACAGCTCCGCCGGAGAAATAAAGATCAGAGCGGAGCAGTTTGCCCGCTCGGAGGAATTTGACAAGGCGGCGCTTAAATGCGTGATCATGATGGCTCACAACAAAAAAATAGACGTATGCGTAAAGCATATTGAAAACGAGCAGCAGTTTAAGGCGCTGGAGGGCTATGCGGTAGATTTGCTGCAAGGCAGCTATATCCTCCCCACCATGGACGAGGAAATGGTAAAAGAGGCGTTTTCCTCCGCAGAGATCGAGGTAAGCGCCGCACAGTTCAATCATTAACAAAAAAATCCAAAATTTGCCTGAAAAATTTTGGCTCAGACTGTCGAAAAAGTCCAAGCTTATAAATTTCGGAGGGAAAAGAGGCTT
>JAMPBF010000042.1 GCA_023666805.1 Bacillota bacterium | reverse complement strand
CGCAGCTGCAAGCGGCGCTGCCTTTGCCGCAGGAGCCGCCTCTGCGATCACTGCGCCGCAAATCATGCAAAATCCCCTGCCAAGCAGCCCTGCCGACTTGTCGGGCAAAAGCCCCGATAAGCTTGACATAGACGTTTTGCAGTCGAATTATAAGATCCCCGATTTTACGGGCACGGAAACGGCAGCGCCCTTTGAAAGCAAGGCGGAAAAGCGCTGCCCTCACTGCGGAGTGGTAAATCCCGAGAAAAACAACTTCTGTGAGCTCTGCGGAAAGGAGCTGTAAATGCGGTTTATGATCCTGACCTTTGTGGTCATAGTTTTTATCATGTCCTATGTGTCGTTCGGCGGGATCATCGTGGACTGCTTCACCTTGGCAAAGGCGAAAAAATATGTAAAGCTGAGGGGCAACTACAGCTTTAAAAACGTAAAGCAGTTTTTTATCTTCTCCATGGTGATTTTCGGAATAAGCTGGTTTTGCATCGGAATTTACCTGTTTTCGGGTATCTATTCCATATTTAATTCACAGCCCTTTGCGGAAACGCTGACGGAGCTGGAGGTAAACGCAGGAGGACACACAAGGGAGCTTATAAAAGCCGCCTTTTGTCATCTGATGTGCATCGTAGGGGGTTTTATAACCATAAACGGCTATAAAACCGCCAAGAAAAGCAGATCGGAATTTGAGCTGCCCGAAAGCGACGCCGCTAAAGCCGTAGTTTGCGGCAGCTGCGGCAAGATCAACAAAAGCGAGAATAAATTCTGCGTCTGCTGCGGCAAGGATTTGACCGAGGAGAAAAGCAGCTGAAAGGAATAAGATTTTATGGCATTTCAAAGCATTGTGGTGATGCTGCTGGCGGCGATGATGATATTTTTTGTGATCGTCGTTGTATTGAGCATCAGCGGTATTTTGGGAATAGTACTCGGCTGTATTTCCGCAGATAAGTCGGGAAAATATGTTACCATGCGGGGGAATACGGATTTTAAGCAGGTAAAGTCCTACTCCACCGCTGCCAAGGTATTTTTTATCATCAACTGTATTTTTTTGGGCATTGCAGCGGCTCTTGTAATATTTGCCTCCTTCGGGTTAAATACTCAGGATTTTGAATACGGCAGCAAGCATGACGAATACGGTCAGCTTGACGGGGTCACCTCTGCAAGTCTTATAATCGATTTTATATCCTCCGCTGCGTTGCCTATCGGCTCTATCGTTGCGGGAGCGATTTCCGTAAAAAAATTCAAGGCGGCGAAGGAGCTTAAGGAGGAGCTGGACAGCAAGGGGCTGAGAAGCTATCCGCTGCCCCAAAATCCTTACTATCAAAATCAGTATTATTATAACGGACAGTACCCGAATAATCGATATTACAGGCAATATCCCAATCAAAGCTATTATCGGTACCCAAACCAATACCAATATCCCGTCCAAAATCAGTATTATGTTCAAGGCTATGGGCAAAATCGGTCTTATACTCAAAATCAGCCCGATAACCGAGCCGCCAACGTCAATACAGACCAAACCAGCTTTACCGCCGAAAAGATAAAATGCCCAAGCTGCGGCACGGAAAACAGCAGCGTAAACAGCTTTTGCGTCAACTGCGGCGGCAAGCTTAAATAATTTAGGGGGATCTGCTTAAAATGAAAATAAAATCGGCGGCGTCAATACTTCTTTGCTTAAGCCTATGCGGGTGCAGCGCCAACGGCGCAGCTCCCACAGACCCCGATTTGACCGAAATAGTCACGGTGACAAACAGCGAGGGCGAAACAATCACCTCCGTCATAGACCACAGCAGCGAAAACAGGGAGGGCAGCTCCAATATCTATTTGGGGGAATTGTCCGAGCTGGCGGATAAGTATGAGGGAACAGCGGGCACAGGCGATTTTAATTACGGCGAGGCTTTGCAAAAATCTCTGATATTCTACGAGCTGCAAAGGTCGGGAAAGCTTAGCGGCAATGAACGCACCAACTGGCGGGGGGATTCCGCCTTAAACGACGGGGCGGACAACGGCGTGGATCTGACAGGCGGACTGTTTGACGCAGGGGACAATGTGAAATTCAACCTGCCCATGGCTTATACCTCTTCGATGCTGGCTTGGAGCGTGTACGAGGATTTGGACAGCTACGAAAAAAGCGGTCAGCTCCAATATGCGCTGGACACTATCCGATGGGTGAACGATTATCTGATAAAATGCCACACCGCCGAGTACGAGTATTACTATCAGGTGGGGGACGGCAATGCGGATCATGCATGGTGGGGTCCCGCCGAGGTCATGCAGATGAACAGACCCTCCTACAAGGTCACCAAGGACAGCCCCGGCTCTACTGTTGTGGGCGAGGCGGCGGCTTCATTGGCTGCCTGTTCGGTGGTATTTAAGGACATAGACGGCGAATATTCCCAAAAATGCCTTACCCATGCAATACAGCTTTATAAATTCGCCGAGGAGACCAAAAGCGACAGCGGCTATACCGCCGCCAACGGATTTTACAACAGCTGGAGCGGCTTTAACGACGAGCTGTCATGGGCTGCCGACTGGCTTTACATTGCCACGGGAGAGCGGGAATATCTGGAAAAGGCGAAAACCTATTTTGCCGCAGCGGAAACCGACTACAAGTGGTCGATGTGCTGGGACGACAAGGGAATAGGCTCGGCTCTGCTTTTGACAAAGCTGACAGGGGAAAGCGCCTACACAAGCTTTGTGGAAAAGACGCTGGACTTTTGGACGGCGACAGGCAGCGAGAAGATCACCGTTTCCCCCAAGGGACTGGCATGGCTGGATCAGTGGGGAAGCTTAAGATATTCCACCACCATGGCGTTTATTGCCGCCTGCTACAGCGAAAGCGAGGCTTGTCCCGACGGCAAAAGGGATATTTACTGGGACTTTGCGGTAAAGCAGGTAAACTACGCCTTAGGCAGCACGGGAAGAAGCTTTGTCTGCGGCTTTGGGGAAAATTATCCGGTAAATCCCCATCACCGCACGGCGCAGGGCTCTTACTGCGACAACAAGAACATACCCTCCCCCGCCCGTCATACCCTTTACGGCGCACTGGTGGGCGGTCCCGACGCCTCCGACAATTACGAGGACAATGTGGAGGATTATAATAAAAACGAGGTGGCTTGCGACTACAATGCGGGGTACACCTGCGCTCTTGCCAAATTATACAGCCGCTACGGCGGACAGACCTTGGTGGATTTCGGGGCGGTAGAGCCTGTGGAAAACGAGTACGAGGTTGAAGCCTGCGTAAATGCGGCAGGAGAAAATTTTACGGAGATCAAGGCTATCGTTTACAACAAAACCGCTTGGCCCGCAAGGGTAAGCGATAATTTAAAGCTCAGATATTTTGTGGATCTGTCCGAGTGTGATCCTTTGGGTATTTCCATTAGCGTAAACTATTCAAAGGACGGAGCGGGCTGCACTTTGGTTCCTTGGGACGAGGAGAAAAGCATTTACTGCGCAGAGGTGGATTTCGGGAATACCCTGATCTATCCCGGCGGACAGGACGCTTACCGCAGCGAGGTGCAGTTCAGAATGACCTCAAGCGGCGCATGGGATCCCGATAACGATTATTCCTATTCGGGGCTTGGCACTGCCCAAGGCACAGCCTCCTTGGTGACCACCCTTGCTCTTTACGACGGAGATAAATTGGTTTGGGGCAGTCAGCCCGACGGCGAGGCGGGAGCTTCGGTGACGGGAGGCGGAAATGCCGCCCAGTCCCCCGCCGTTACCGCAACAGCCGCTCCCACAGTTAATGCAGTTAACGCAGGTTCAGCCTCGGAGGGCGGACTTACCGTCAATTTAAGCGGAACGGGGGCACAAAGCAACGCCGTTACCCTTAATTTGGAAATAGTAAACAACAGCGGCAGCGATATTGATCTGGGCAGCATGGAGGTGCTCTACTTCTTTACAAGCGACGGCGAAAATTACGTATACGACAATTACTACAGCGCTGTAGAGGGCGGCAGCTATCAGGCGCTCAGCGGAGTTTCGGGGCAGATCTCGGAAAAAAGCGGCACAGACTGCGACAGAGCGCTTAAGATCACCTGCTCCTCAGGCACTCTCCCAAGCGGCGGCAAGTGGGTGATAAACGGCTCCCTGCACACCGACAGCTGGAGCAATATAAACTCAGCCAACGATTTTTCAAACAACAATGCGGGAAATATTGCGGTGTATTCGGGCGGTAAGCTCGTTTGCGGAAAAGAGCCTTGACAGCGGCGTTCCTACAACATTTCCCAAAAACAAAAAGAGGGTCGGTAAAAATGAAAAAACAGCTTTACGGTTACATAGAAAGAGTACAAAAGCAGCTTAAGGACGGCGGGGACTTACGGGAGCTGAAGGAAAGCATGAATATGAATATCGGCTTTTTTCAGCACGAAAGACTGATACATTTGATCATAACCATGACCTTTGCGGTTATGACGGTGCTGTCGCTTTCAATGACGTTGCAGCAGGTATACCTTTTGCCGCTGTTCGTGCTGATATTGGCGCTTACCGTTCCTTATGTCTTTCACTACTATTTCTTGGAAAACGGGGTGCAAAAGCTGCAAAGGCTGTACAACGAGCTGGAGGAAAGGCTGAGAGAGCAGGAAAAATAAAGGCTTTAAGGATCATCATAAATTTTATTATCGGAGGTAAACAAAATGGCAGCGGAAAAGACAACGGGCAAGGACGTAAAAGCGGTAAAGGAATCCATTATAAAAGCCGCCACCGAGCTTATTGAAGAAAACAAGGGCGATATGACCAAGGTCACCGCCAGAGCGATCGCAGCAAAAAGCGGGGTCGCCTTGGGACTTATCAATTATCACTTCAAAAGCAAGGAGAGCCTTATTGAAACCTGTGTACAGCGTATTGTAAACAAGATCCTGTTCTGCTTTTATTCCGACAACGATCTGACCGAGAACATTTCCGATAAGCAGCGTCTTGTCAATCGGGGACAGCGGGTATTCGACTTTTTCTTCGACAACAGATCCATGGCTAAGATCTTCATTTTAAGCGATTTTAAAAACTATCAGCCCAAAAGCAACACTGCGGCGGTGCAAAGCGGCTTTAAAATGGCTATAAGATCCTCCGAAACGGACAACAAGAAAAAAAGGATATTGGGCTTTATGCTCACCTCCGCCATTGAAACGGCTTTCCTTACGGGAGACAAGTCGGCGGATATTTTGGGGTATGATCTTTATGTTAAGGAGGAAAGGGACAAGCTGGTGGAGGAAATGGTGGAGGCGCTGGCGATCTGATCATGAAAAAAGGCTGTGTCGTTTGCACAGCCTTTTTTATTATATTCAAGCTATCTCTTTTTCCTTGCTTTTCTTTTCCTGCTTTTCCCGATAAAGCCTTTCGTTTTTCCGGCGATTGCGGTAAATAAAAACCGATACGGCGACACTTATTGCCGGCACACCAAATGGGATCACCCATTTCAGAACACTATTTCTTGCCTTCTCGGCTCTGTCCTGTTCCAAAGATTTTACCTTGTGAAGCATACGGGTATTTTCCCCGAAGTTATCAATTCCGTATTCTTCATAAGCTCTTTTTTCGGCGGCAAGGAATACTTGCTCGGTTTGCTCAGCTATATAGCAGATGTCCGAATATTCTTTGTCCTTTGCCAACTCTTCCTCGGACATATTGCTGTGCTTACGCAGATATTCTTCCTTCTCATTTGTATATTCCTTAAAAGCAATATAGTTCGTAATATACTCGATCTGCAAAAATGTGATGTCATGTGCTTGGGTTTCGTCATACTGCTCATTATCGGAAAAGGTTTTTCCTTTGTTGGTGTTCCACATGTCGCCAAATGCGGTAAAGGCGGCGCAGATAAGGAATATCAAGCTGCAGATAATAGCTATTAAGATTTTTTCCTTTTTGGCTGATTGCATTAAAATGCTCCTTTTTGTTATCAGTAGTTGGGTGTTATTTCTTCATCGGGTGTTATCTCTTCGTCGAATGTTATCTCTTTCTCATCGGTAATGCCAAATGCGTCCATAAGCTCGTGCAGCTTTTGATAGTATTCCTCGCTGTCGGGTTTATTCTTGCGTAAATACTTCAATTCTGCATACGTTGCAGAATCCTTATATCTTATGCTGTATTTGGTATAAAATTCTCTGCGCATTTCTCTCCACTTGGTGCCTTCCGGGTCTCTTTTGTATTCCGCCATCCAGTCGTCATAGTCCTGTGTTGTGTAGGGGTAGGGTATGGTTACATTGACATAAGTAGTATTCATATCCTCCTTATAATAGTGGATCGAAACCCACGTGTTGAACATAAGTGCAAGAATGCAAGCCGCAATGAACAGACCCTTAAATACCTGCCATACTATGTCTAAAACCCTTCCGACATTGCTCTTTTTATTTGTGGAGGGAGCTGAGGGGGTCATAGCGGTGTCGTTTGTGTTCATAAGCAGTTCCTTTCTCATTAATAGTCGTATAAGGCGTAGCTAAACGGAGATATTGTGGTTCCTTTTTTAAAAATTTCCAAGCTTTTTAAATTAATTACGTTTTGACGGTGAAATATATTGTATCATGAAAAGAGAATTTTTACAAGACAAAAATTCAATTTCTCCGAAACGTATTTATGCGAATATTTCCTCCGCCGATAGCTTGCCCATCGGAATCACCCCCTTTACAGCTGCATTATTATTGTATTGTCAATTAAATTGCAAATCTATCACCAAGACCATGTGTGCGTACTCGGTGCATACCACACCCCGTCACTGTCTTGCATAAGGGTAAAATGCAGCGTGTCCTCGGAGCTTTTGCCGAAATTTTGGTCGGGATCCAGCTTTGCGTCAAAGGAGACGGTTATTACTTGAACTCTGTTCAGATCCGCAATTCCGTACTCGTTTTTATAGTTTTCGATATAGTCGTTTTTTCTTTGCCGCTCTGTCTGTTCCTCGTCAAAGTAAATTTCTTCAAGAGTAAATGAAAGACAGGTTTTTGCATAATCCTCGATGATTTTTTCGGCGACCCTCATCGGGTCGTTGTCGGCATATACGCTGTACGGGTCTTCCTTGATCTTCTCCCAGTTGCCCTCCTGCGTCCAGTATTCGGCTTCCTCTTGCAGCTCGGAGGGAATATACCAACCGCCGCCGTCGGATCTTATCAGACTAATGCGAACACGGCAGTAGCCGCTTGGCTGAGACGTTTTTTCGGGATCTGTCTCGGCATGGTAGGTAGCCGTTATGCGGGCTGTCCTGCTTAAGCCTTCCTTTTCACAGTCTATGCCGTAGCTTTTTAATTCATAGGAATATTGCTCCAATGTATCTCTGTTGTCGTCAAGATCGTCGATAACCATTGAAACAAAGCCGTTGCTTTCGTCGCCTGCGATATAATACAGATAATTCCTAACGGTTTTTTGGGGAGAAGAACCGCTGAATACGGCTTGCTCCTTTTCCAATTCAGCCCAGAGCTTTTTTGATTTTTCGTCGGAGCTGTTAACGTTGACAGTGGGAGTAACGTAAATATCGGTGTTTTCGGGAATTGCCGACGTTATGATCGGCTCGGCGGCGGAGCTGTGTACATTTAAGGGCTCGGAGCTTTCGTTTGTGCCTTGTTTTCCGTCCGAACAGCCCGAAAGCAATAATACTGCTGCTGTGAATGCGGAGAGGGTTGGTATATACTTTTTCATGATGACCGTCCTTTTGTTTATTTTCTTTTCAGCCTATAAACCACGGCTTTTGTAAAGGTTTTCTCGGTGGGATCGTTGGGGTCGCAGTTGAGACCGATACATAAAGCGCCGTCGTCGGATATGCGCAGGAAAAAGTCCTGTTCCTCCGTTAAAAGCTTTGAAAAAGCCTTGCTGCGGGAATCGTAAATAATAAGATGCGGGGCTTGTCTGAAGCCGTAAAAGCCGTCAAAGCTTCTCGGGTTTGTAATGTAAAAGGCGTCGGAGACTGTTGTTGCAATGTCGTTTCGCCTGCGGTTTTCGTCAATAAAGCCTATGGTGCTGCCTATCGCATAATAATAGTCATGCTCGTCGGTTACATAATAGGAGTACATGATAGTTTCACCGTCGGAAAAAACGCCGGATAACTCGGGCTCTCCCTCTGGATTTGCGTAAAAGATCAAGGGGCCGGAGCCGTAATATTTTCCGTCCGCCGCATCCAAATTTTCGTCTCCGCAATAATAAAATCCGCCCTCGTGGTAATAGATGACCCCGTTTTTATATACAAGGGGACATTCCGAAGCCTCTTTGAAGATCTCCGTTTTATCCGAAGCGGTATCGTATCGGTAGATTGTGGATCTATAGCTGCCGCTTTCATAGTCCTCGTCCGAAATTTCATAAAAATACAGTGCGTCCTCAAAAATTACGGGATATTCGGGAAGCTTTTCGTCAGGCTGAAAGGAAAAGAGCTTATGATTGCTTTTATCCTTAAGATCAATGCGGTAAAGCTCGGTCAGGCGGTAACTGTTTTCGGGAGCGTCATAGTCGGGGCGGTGCTCGTACCTGTAGTAATACAGGTACGAATTATGCACCGTCAGGGGATAATAATACAGAAGCGTTCCGTAAACGGAATCCGATGGTGTTTCCTCCAAAAGCACCGTGCGCTCGCCGCTTTTTTCATTGTATGCGATCAGGCGGGCGGTGTGCTTCTCCTCCGTGTTTGACCAGTAATAGTAGCTTTTCAGCTCCAGATCCTCCGAAAAATAGTAATCGTCGCCCCGGTATATTTCGGGAAAACCGCAAGTGTTGATCAGCTCCAGCAGGGTACCGTCAGCCTCGTATTTTTCCGTATCGCACAGCTCCTCAAGCCGCATGTAGGGCAGAGACGTTTTTATAAATTCGGATATTTCGGGGTTTTCATAAGCCACCGTTTCCTGCGGAACGGTTTCGGCTAAGGTCGATATGCTTACCTCCGCCGACTGTTCGGCGGACGATGTGTCGGAAATATCAGCCGTATTGTCCTCGTATTTCCCGCAGCCGGAAAAAACGGCGGCGGCAAGCAGCAAGGACGCTGCTTTCAATAGGGTTTTCATTTATGTATTCTCCTTATTTTACCGTTTTTAACGGTCATCGGTATTACTCTTTTATGTCCAAAAGCGTAGCAAAATTCATGTAGTACCCTGCTCCAAAGAACAAATCGGTAAAGCAGTTGCGCAGTGTGATTTCATTGATCGTAACGGTGACCTCCCTGACATCGCTGCTGTATTCGGCAAGCTCGGAAAATTCGTAATCCGATACGCTGCCCAGTCTTATCATCGGCGCATCGCCGAGCCAGCAGAAATCGCAGTTTTCGCCCAGCACGCCAAAGTCGCATTGTATACGCTGATAAGGCAAGCCCTTCCATTCACCGTCGGCGGGATAGAACCATACGTTTCCTTCTTCCGCATACATCTCATCACCCTTGCACACATAAACATACCCTTTCAGTGTAAGCTTCCCCGAAAATTTCAGCGCCTGCTGTTCGAGGCTTATATCGCCGTCCTCCAAAAACAGCATGCCGCTTGCGCTTTCAAGCGTCAAATCTCCGATCTTGTCGCCTACATTGATATGCCGGTAGTTCACAGGCGAATCGAATAACTCTCCGGCACTGTACGGATCGCAGTTGCTTATGGCAACGACCTTGCCGTCAGAGGGGGAGTAATACCCAAAGCCCTCATAAGTGTATACAGAAAACGGAAGCTCCAGCGAACCCAATTCATCGTCCGAATGCTCTGCCATGAAATCAACGGCATAGATCTGTTCGCCGCAAAGTCCCTTCATATAAACCTCGTTTTCGCCTAAGGGCCTGTCCGGCTCAGCGGCGGTATCGGAACAGGCGGAGCAGGATAAAGCAGTTATAACGGCTGTGCACAATGCGGTAATTTTCTTTTTCATTTTGTTTTCCCTCTTTCTGTGTTTGTGTACCGTGTTTCGGCATTGCTTTTATTAAAAGTCTACAATTTTTCCGCTTGAAGTATAAGCAAAGTCTAATGTAGAAAACCTTTTCACAAATTCGTCATAAGAAACGTTTAGATGGTGGACTATGCATTTTCCTTCATAGTTTGCGTCGTAAAATTCAACGGTGGTAGTTGTATATGTAACGACAAAAATGCTGTGACCCGAATTACGGAGATATGATTTTTTTCCTGCCTTAGTTAAGTAACTGTATAAATTACTTTTATTAAGACTAACGAGTGAACCGTCACCATGAATACCGTCCATATCACTTTCCTTGGTTTTGTTGTAAATAGTGTGGCAGTATTTTGCAAAAGCCATACATTGTATCGAACCGGCATAGTATTTGCAATCGCAGGATACGCCGGGAATGCATGGATTGTTATCGACTGAAGGATTACATTCACAGCCGTTGATTTTTTTGGAGTAGTACGTTCCGTCTTCATAGGGCACCTGTGTATTGGGGTCGGTGGGAAGCACGGGATATTTCAGAATTTCCGAGGTCGGTTCTGCGAGCGTAGTTGCAGATAAAGACAAAACCGTCATCATCACTGCTAAAAGCACACTTATACCTCTTTTAATATTTTTAAACATAATTTTTTCCTCCTAAAATTTAGTCGTTAATTGTCCTATGCTGCCTTAAATCAAATTAAAATTCAGTTCACCTCATTTTTTCGCTTAATTATGTTTTTGACGATGAATATATTATATTATGAAAATAGAATTTGTACAAGGCAAAATTTCATTTCCTCTGAAATGCATATTTCACACAAATATTTTCACCGCCTGTAAATTCCACATCGGAATCACCCCCTTATTAATTTTGTATCACATACAAAAAACAACAGGACAAAAAAAGTTCCCCTATATAGTAATGTCGGAAAAACCCCGATTTTGGACATAAAATTTTAAAAAAATTTATTTTCGTATACAAATACAAAAATCATAAGCGTTTATTGTTGATATTGCCAATAAATTTTTGATCGGTTGTCAGAGCAAAAGCCTGCAAAGAAGATTTTCAAATCGAAAGCGGTATTGTCGCCTGCATTATGCAGCGGCTTCAATCGGCGCAGGGGCGAAGGAGCAGAGCGATACAAGCAGTATCGGCGTTATTTTCCGCCTCGGTTTCCGTTCCCATGAGCAGAAGATTATTTTCCTCGGCTGTATACAGCTTGGCGTCGTAAAAGGAGAACCCGTCAACATGGATAGCTCCCGTATTTCCTATACATTCCGAGCTGCCGGATATGTATATGCTTTTTAGTGCCTCGATCACCCCGTCGGATTCGCCCGAATAGTCGCCGAGGCTTATTTCCCCCTCAGAGGTGACAAGCTTTAAAAAACCGCCGTCTTCCATAACACAATCATAGCTTTTACTGTCGGGAATGTGCTCATAGCCCACTCCGTCAAGCTCGAAAAGCCTTAAAGAATTACCGTTCGTAAAGACCTTTGTTATGTGCGATGTAACGATCTGCACCTCGGGGATATTGCCGCCGGGCGGAAGTGCTTCAAAAAACCCGTCTACGGCAAAATTTACGATCTTGCCCCCTTTTACCGCAAAGGGAGCCATCATTCCGCTTCCCGACCAGCCCTCCTCGGGAGCTGTCGGATCGTAAGGCTCATGGCGGTAATTATATGAGTATGCCACGGTTATGTAATGAACTCCGTCCTCCGTTTCCTTATCCGAAATTGCCGCCGCATAATCAATATCAAAATTGTGTTTATCGAAAAAGTCGTTGTTTTTCAACAGCCGCTCCTTACATTCCCCCATACGGTTTTTTAAACCGCCGTCGTCAAAGTATTTGTTGAGCAATAATATGCTGTCGTCGTGAGTTGCCAGGGTGGCGTAAAAATCATAAATAAAATCAACCGCCGTGCGGGTGTGTATGCTTTCCTTAACTGCGGCGAACGGCGCTTCGGCGGCGGGTCTTTTAATATTGCTGTCGGAATGGCTCTGATCGGTTTGAACGCCCGTTTCCTCCGTTATGCCTGCCTCTGATTCCCGACCGATCTCCGGAATCTGACCGCAGCCGCAAAGCAAAAGGGATATTGCTGCGATCAGAGCAGGCGCAGTGTGTTTTTTCATTTTGTTAACCTCCATTCGTTTTAACCGAGGACTTTTGTTTTATACTGTTTTCGCTTTAAAAGACAGGCTGAGATATGGTCTATATTTTAAACGGGAATTAGTTTTAGTACTATAATTTTCCAAAAAAACCCTCTATATAGTAATGTCAAAAAAACCCCGATTTTGGACAAAAAATTTTGAAAAAAATTATTTTTGTATATATAAACAAGAAACATTAACGCCTTTTGTTAAATTTGTGCAGATTTCATTCAAAAAACGGACTGCCCTTTTGACCGAGGCAGTCCGTTTTGTTGTGTGTTTATACTGTTTTCGATTTTAATTATACCGCAGCGCTTCTCCTTACTTTGCCCCTGATTTTACTGTAGGCATACGCTCCGAAGAAAAACAATCCGCAAAAGCACGCCATAGCTCCCGCAATGGACACCTCCAGCAGCGCCGCCGTATGATAGCCCAAGATCCCGCTAATGCCGCCGATAAGCACAGCCAATATCAGCATTTTCTTAAGATTATCGGTAAGCAGATAAGCCGCTGCGGCAGGCGCTATCATAAATGCGGTGACAAGCACCGAGCCCACCGCCTCAAACGCTCCCACCGCAGTCAGGGAAGCCGCCGTCATTAGGGCATAGTGAAGTATTGCAGGGGAAAAGCCCGTTATCGCCGCCAAGATAGGATCGAAGGACACAAGGGTAAGCTCCTTGAAAAATACCGCCGTAAAAACAACATTGATTATAAGCAGCGCCCCGCTGATATAAATTCCCTTTGCACCTATATCCGCACCGTTTACCGTCAGCCTGTCAAATGGCGCAAAGGCAAGCTCTCCCAAAAGCACTGAATCGGTGTCCAGGTGGGCGTTTCCCGCATACCTTGTAATCAAAATCACCGCTGCGGAAAAGAGCAGGGGAAAAACCGTTCCCGTGGCGCTGTCCTCGGATAAAAGCCTTGTTTTGGTCAGAAGCTCCGTAAGCCACACCGTAACGGGTCCCATAACCGCCGCCCCTATCATCAAAAGCGGCGAGGACAGATCCTCCGTGAGAAAAAAGGCAAGGACTATGCCCAAAAGTATGGTGTGAGTTATGCTGTCGCTTACCATGCTCATTTTTCTGAGGACAAGAAAAACTCCCGGTATGGCGCAGGCTGCCGCCGTTAAAGCCGCAATAAGCTGAATTTCTACCGCTGCCGACATTGTTACTCCTCCTTTTCCTCTACCGTCACCGTTAATTTTAAGCGGTTAAGCTGCCGCAGTATCAGCTGCTTCAAGATACCCCTTTTAGGGGCGAAAAGCAGGCTGAATACGACGATTATCCCCGAGATCACCACAATGGCGGGACCCGTGGGAATGCCCTTAAACACTGCGCTCACATAAGCTCCCGCCGCACCCGAAAGACTGCCGAATACCGCCGCCAGCACCACCATTGCCCAAAGCCTGTCGGACCATTGCCTTGCCGCAGCGGCGGGTATGATCAGCATTGCGCTCATCAGCACCACGCCCACCGTTTGTATCCCCAAAATTATCGTCAGCACCGTCATCAGTGACAGAACCGCCGACAGAAGCCTTTCGTTAAAGCCCGCCTGCACCGCAAAATCTCGGTCGAAGGAGAAGAGCTTAAGCTCCTTCCACAGCAAAATTACCCCCAAAAGAAGGATCAGCGCCGATACCGAAAGAAGCAGCACGTCGCTTTTCAGCATTGCGCTTGCCTGCCCGTAGATAAAGGAATCCAAGCCCGCTTGGGTAGCGTCGGGGAGCTTTTGGGCACAGGTCAAAAGCACGGTGCCCAAGCCGAAAAATGCGGACATGACCGCAGCCAGCGCAGCGTCAAATTTCAGCTTGGAGCTTTTCACCGTAAAATTTATCAGAAAGGTGGCTAAAAGCCCCGAGATCAAAGCCCCCGTCAAAAGCACGGGAATGCTCCGCACCCCCGTCAGCAAAAAAGCTGCCACAACGCCGGGGAGAGAAGCGTGGCTCACCCCGTCCCCTAAAAGGCTTTCTTTTCTCAGCACCGAAAAGCTGCCCAATACGCCGCTTATCATGCCTAACATACCGCAGCCCAACGCCACCACGGTAAAGGTGTAGTCGGAAAACACCGATACGTTCACACCGCCCCACCTGCCTTTACTGAACGATAGGTCAGATTGAGATTTTCGTCGGTAAAGACCTTTTTTACCTCGCCGTTTGCCACCACCTTCATATTTATAAGGGTCACCCAATCGAAATAATCGCTGACGGTGGACAGGTCGTGGTGGACCGCCACCACCGTTTTTCCGCTGCTTCTAAGCTCCTTTAAAAGCTCTATTATCGCCTTTTCCGTGGCTGCGTCCACTCCCTTGAAGGGTTCGTCCATAAGGTATATGTCGGCTTTTTGCGCCAAGGCTCGGGCTATAAAGGCTCTTTGCTGCTGACCTCCCGACAGCTGCCCGATCTGTCGGTGAGCGTAATCCGCCATGCCCGTTTTTTTGAGCATTTCCATGGCAAGCTCCTTATCCTGCTTCGCAGGCCGTTTTATCCAGCCCAGCCTGCCGTAGCAGCCCATTGTCACCACGTCCAAAACCGATACGGGAAAATCCCTGTCAAGGCTTTCCGACTGGGGTACATAACCGATACAGGGCTTTTTTCCGTTTATATCGGGAAAAATAATGCTGCCCGAAAGCGTGGGTATAAGACCTAACATAGCCTTTATCAGAGTGGTTTTTCCTGCGCCGTTGGGTCCCATTACCGCCGTTAACATTCCTCTGGGCAGCTCCAGATCCACGTTGCTAAGCACGGGCTTGGAATCGTAGGCAACGGTAAGGCTGCTTATTTCCACTGCCGGATTTTCTGTAATGATCACAATTCTTCTCCTTTCAAGCCCGTTACAATTGCGTCGGCATTATGCTTAAAGGCGGCTATGTAGGTGTCTGTGCCGCTTTTTTCATCTCCCGTGGAATCACTGAAAAGCGAACCGCCCAAGGAGGTCTCAAAGCCTCTTGACCTTACTGCCTCTATCAACGCCTCTATGCTTTTTACGGGCAGACTGCTTTCGACAAATACCGCCTTGATCTTATTTTCCGCTATAAAATCAGCCAAACGGCTGACCTCGGACGTTCCCGCCTCCGCCACGGTGTTGATCCCCTGAAGACCCTTTACCGTGAAGCCGTAGGCTCTGCCAAAGTACCCGAAGGCGTCGTGGGCGGTAACAAGCACTCTTTGCTCCTCGGGTATCTCGCTTACCCTTTCCCTTATATAGCCGTCCAAGCTTTCCAGCTCGGAAAGATAGCTTTCGAGATTTTCACTGTAATTTTTTTCGTTTGGAGGATCCGCCTCGATGAAGCCCTTGGCGGTTTCCTTCGCCGCCAACGCCCACAGGCTCACATCGAACCAAAAATGAGGATCGGGAACGCCGTCGTTTATTATCCGCAGCTCTCGGCTTATACCGTCTGCGGCGCAGATAACTCTCTTTCCCGAGGCTTCGAGGGAGGACAAAACGTCCCCCATTTTTCCTTCCAAATAAAGACCGCTGTATAAAACTACGTCCGCCTCCTGCATTTTGCTTATATCTCCGGCAGTCGCCTTGTATTTATGCGGATCGACCCCGCTTCCCATAAGCCCCGACGCCTCCACGCAGTCGCCTCCTATCTGCTTCGACAGATCCAAAAGCATGGTGGTGGTGGCTACTACCTTTATTTTTCCGCCGCTTTCTCGGCTGTGAATATTGCAGGCTGACAGTGCGGTCAGGGTGAGAATCATCACCAAGAGGCAGGGCAGCCGTTTTTTTAAAAGCTTCATTATAAAATTTACTCCTTGATTCATTATCGGTTTTACCCGTTATTATTTTATTCTCCTATATGCAATTGGAAAGTTGTACCGAGCTTAAGGGCGTATCTTTTTGAATAAAGGAAAAAATACTTTACAAAATATTTTTTATGATGTATAATATAAAATATGAAGTTATGCCATCTCTTAATTAATACTAATTCCTGTTTAAAATATAGACTTCGTCTATATTTTAAAGCCGAC
>JAMPBF010000041.1 GCA_023666805.1 Bacillota bacterium | reverse complement strand
CGGAACAAAAAAGTGCGGATACCAAGATGATAAGCGCATCTATTTCCAAGGAATCAATGGTCCATATAAGGTCGTTGGCAGGCTCGAATTTAACCACCAGCATTCTTTTTTCAAATTCAGTCTCGCTGTCGAGATCGTTTATTTCGCCGTGCTTTCCCTCTCTGTAAAGGGACAAAAAGGCTTCGGATTTTATAAACAGCCTGACGATATACACAATAAGGACGGTAAGAATTACAAACATTGCGATATAATGCAAAATCAGCATATAGTTTAACAGCACAATGCGAATCTTATTTGCGTCGTTGAAAAAAACATTGTCCTCGCTAAAGTTGGCGAACGATCTCATGCCCTCCATAAAAGGCTTCATAAGCATATTGGATGCGCTTATGATAACGGTGTATACTAAAAGCGCCAGCTGTTTTTTAGAAAAGACCAGCCTCATTTTTCCTCCGTTTTTTCCTCGCTCTCGGAACCGTTAAAATCATCGGAAGCCTCAAAGACTTCATCGTTTTCGCCGCCGCCATGAAGCTCAGCCCCGCAAAAATCGCAGCTTTCCGCCGCCGCAGGGTTTAAGCTTCCGCAGAGGGGACAGGCGGTAAGCTTTATGTCATCGGGCTTTGAGGCAGGCACCTTCGCTTCCTCCCTGCTGCGGGACTTGCCTCCGCCCACATATTCCATAAGCTCGGAATCGCCCTCGCCGAAAATGTCCAAATTAAGGTTTTCGTCGGTGCTGTCCTTTTCTCCCAAAGTTTCAAAAAGCTCCTCCTCGCCGTGAAGAACGTAGCCCTCTCTTTTCATTGCCTCGTAAGCCTTTATCGTGGGGACGGGGGGATATAAATTGCGGTACAGCTGTTCCGCCTTGTCGCCCAATTGTATTGCGGTGAACCCCAAAACAAAGAATACCAGCATTACCGTACAGGAAGCAACAATAATGATATAATCCATCATCGGACGAAAACGGACGAGAGGGGAGAATATCATTGCAAGAGCTTCCGGAGTCCAAAGAAAAAAATTAAACGTTGTAAATGCGCTTACTGCCGACGATACGGCGAATTTCTTTCTGAGAGTCAGATACTCGGTCCTTATCCCCTCAAAATTTTCCTGCTTGGATCTGGTCAAAAACAATTTCATGCCGCCCTTTAGTTTATGCAGGCTAACGGCGATTTTTATCTGCCGCACGCAAAATATTGCCGAAACAACAACTACGGCAAGTGAAAAAATCAAATTCACCGACGTTCACTCCTCGATTTAGCCTTTCAATAGGCAGATGTTCGCTGCACGAAGCAGCGGTATCTGCACAGAGCGGCGGCAGGACGCCGCCGCATGAAGCGGCGGTTTCTGCACAGAGCGACGGCAGGACGCCGCCGCCCAAGGCAGGTGTTCGCCGCCCAAGGCAGATATTCGCTGCCCATTGAAAGACCAAGGGAAATTTCCCTAAGTCTTTGTTGGTCAAAATTTGACGCTTAATCAAGCCTTAACGAATAAAGTGCAGTGACCGCTTTCCCGATAGTATTTTATCCTGTCCTCGATCTCTTTTCGGTCGCAGTTAAAATACTCCGCAAGGCAGTCTATACACAGAAATTCCGCTGCGCCTCTGTTTACAAGCTTGCGGTAAATAGCCAGCTCGTCGCCGCTAAGATCCTTCTTGCCGCATTTTTTACAGTCCATGGCAACCTCTTAAGCAAAAATCACTTGGTCTTAACAAGCTTGCAGCGGTAAAGACGGCAGTCGTGCGGCTTAAGCTTTACAGCCTTTCTCTCGGTGCAAATGCCCTCGTCCTCTCCGCTGTGGCACTCTCGGAAGGAAAGCCCATAGCCTGCGGAATAGGGGAGACCGATGTCAAAGAACTGCAAGGACATTTCGGAGTCATTGTCGCTCAAATTAAACATGCCTATTGCATATTCGCCGCCATATAGCGGCTTTATCAAAGCGAATACGTTGTCGGGATTGTTCCACTGGCGTATGCAGTAGGGTCCTCTGCCCTCGGGGTCTTGGTTTATGGCGATGACCTCTTTGTTTTTAAGGATCTTAAGCGCCTCGCCGCTTGCCTTTCTCACGTCGCAGCCTATCATAAGGGGGCTGTTCATTATCGCCCACAGAGCAAAGTGGGTCTTATACTCGGTATCGGTGCAGCCTGCAAGGGAAGCCTTATCGCCGCCGAGAACCTCGGTGTTGTCGCCCTTGCCGCCCATGCCTACGGTAAGCATATCCATATCGTTCCAGCAGTAGGTGCCGCCGTAGCACTGGTTGCCAAGCTGGCTCACCGCAATGTTTTTTATAGACTGCCAGTTGTCCTGAATATCGCCTGTGGAGCGGTAAAGCTGTGCGCCGGTCTCTCTTATCCACTTAAAGGAATCGTCGTTGCCCCAGTTGCAGGCGGAGAACATAATATCTCTGCCGCAGTTGCGAAGCGCCATTCCCATACGCTTGTAAAGATTTTCTCCCGGTGCGTTCTCGGGACGGTAGCAGTAGTCGTATTTAAGATAGTCAACGCCCCACTCCGCAAAGGTTTCGGCGTCGATAAACTCATGCTCGAAGCTTCCCGGGTGTCCGGCGCAGGTGTGAGTGCCGGCGCAGGAGTAAATGCCGAACTTCAGTCCCTTGGAGTGAACGTAGTCAGCCACAGGCTTGATACCGTTCGGGAACTTGTTTTTATCGGGAACCAAACGTCCGTTTTCGTCCCGCTCCTTTTCGCTCCAGCAGTCGTCGATCACAACGTATTCATAGCCTGCGTCCTTTAAGCCGAGCTCGACGAATTTGTCCGCAATGCCCTTGATAAGCTCCTCGCTGATATTCCAGCCGAAGGTGTTCCAGCTGTTCCAGCCCATGGGAGGGGTTTTTGCGAGAGGTGAATTGCTCATGATTTTTTCTCCTTTTTGTTCTTTATTCTTGTTTTTTAACCTTGGCTTTTGCCAAGAGTTATTTGCGCTTATTGGGAATTAGCCGTTATCGGCTGTTATCAGCCCTTCAATACCTCATCGATCGCCCTGATCTCCTCCTCGGAAAAATCGGCGGCGTTTACGGTCTCGGCGTTGTCGATTATCTGCTGAGGCTTGGAAGCGCCGATTATAACGGTGGTGACCCCGGGATTTTTCAATACCCATGACAATGCCATCTGAGACAGCTTTTGACCTCTGTTTTTGGCAATGCGGTTAAGCTTTTCCAGCCTGCGCAGCATTTTCTTGTCCAGCTCGTCGCCTATCCAAGTTCTGCCCTTACCTATTCGGCTGTCCTTGGGTATTCCGTTCAGATAACGGTCGGTGAGCAGTCCCTGACACAGCGGAGAGAATACCGCCAAGCCGAAGCCCTTTTCCGCCGCCAATCTGTCAAGTCCGTCCTCCTCTATCCAGCGGTTCAGCATGGAATAGGAGGGCTGATTTATAATAAACGGCGTGTGCAGCTCCTTAAAAACAGTGGCGATCTCCACGGTTTGGGCGGCGTTGTAGTTGGAAACGCCCACGTACAGGGCTTTTCCCTGTCTTACTGCGTTGTCCAGCGCCAAGGCGGTCTCCTCAACGGGAGTGTAGGGGTCGTTTATGTGATGATAAAATATATCCACATAATCAAGCTTCATTCTTTTCAGGCTTTGGTCAAGGCTGGCGGTAAGATATTTTCTCGAACCGTTTCTGTCGCCGTAAGGACCCTCCCACATCTCATAGCCCGCCTTGGTGGAGATTATCATTTGATCCCGATAAGCCCTAAGACCGCTCAGATCCAGTATCCTTCCGAAATTCTCCTCTGCCGAGCCGTTATGCGGGCTGCCGTAATTATTGGCAAGATCAAAGTGGGTGATACCCAAATCAAAGGCGGTCTCGACCATTTTTTCGGCATTGACGAAATCGTCCGCAAAGCCGAAATTCTGCCACAGACCGAGGCTGAGCATCGGAAGCTTTAAGCCGCTTTTGCCGCAGCGGTTGTATTTCATTCTGTCGTAGCGCGTTTTTGCGGGTATGTATTCTTCCATTGTTTTTCTCCGTTTTTGTCGTTTGTCGTATAGTATGCCAATCCAATTTAATTTTAACATATTAAGACCGTAAAGTCAATGAAAATCGGTAATAAATAAAGCCCATCGGGCATATTTTTTTAACAAATGTCCTGTTTTTTGCGGGAATTATGAGGTAAGGGCTATGATGAACTACGTTTTCGGCGGTCTGATACTGCTGTCGGTGATTATCGGTTTTGTACGGGGAGACGCAGCCGCCGTCAGCAATGCGGCGATCTCCTCCTGCGGCGAGGCGGTGACCTTATGTCTTACCCTCTGCGGAATAATCTGCCTTTGGAGCGGCATAATGAGGGCGGCTAAGACCTCGGGGCTTACGGAAAAATTTTCTCGGATCTTAAGCCCGCTGCTGAAAAGGCTCTTTGGCGGGATAAGCCCTAAGGGAGAGGCAATGCAGTACATAGCGCTCAACATCACCGCAAATCTTTTGGGCTTGGGCAACGCCTCCACCCCCTTCGGCATTGCCGCCATGAAGGCGCTGGAAAAGGAGGAGGGCAGCGGTGAGAAAGCCACCGACAATATGATACTGTTTGCGGTGCTGAACACCGCCAGCCTACAGCTTATCCCCACTACAGCCGCCGCCCTGAGATTGCAGCACGGCTCGGCGGCGCCAATGGAGATACTTCCCGCCGTATGGGCGGTATCCATAGCAAATGCGGTCTTGACCGTGACAGCCGCAAAGCTTATGGGACGGTTTTACGGAAGAAAAAGGCGGCAGCCGTGACCGTCCGCCGCATATATTGCCGTTTCTCCAAGAGGTGACGAGGTGACGCTATGAATACAAGCATCGGCGACTATGCGATCCCGCTGATAATGGCGGCGATCTGTCTTTTCGCCTTGATAAAAAGAACAGAGCTTTTCTCCGAATTTGTCAAGGGAGCGGAGGAGGGGCTTACTACGGTTAAGGAAATATTTCCCTCTCTTTTGGCGCTGGTGGTGTCGGTGGGAATGTTCAAGTCCTGCGGCGGAGTGGAGCTGATCTCAAGCCTTTTGGAGCCTGTGACGGATCTTTTCGGGTTTCCGTCGGAGTGCACCCCTCTGCTTATACTGCGCCCCTTTTCGGGCAGCGGAGCGGTGGCGATCTTTGAAAGTATCCTGACCGGCTCGGGAGCGGACAGCTTTGCGGGCAGAGTGGCATCGGTAATGTTGGGGAGCAGCGAGACCACCTTTTATACAATAGCCGTATATTTTGCAGCCACTAAGGTGAAAAAAACAAGATACGCTCTTGCCGCCGCCTTGGTGGGAGATCTGTGCGGTTGGTGGCTCAGCGCCTTGGCGGTAAGGTTATTTTTGCCTTAAGCGCAGGGCTTTTGTCTTAAGCGGACATATCTCACTTCCTGCGGTATTTGACCGTCACTGCGGCAATAACAATTACCGCCGCCAAGATCACGACCGCCGACACAATCAGGATCAGGCGGTCAAGCTGCGGCACTTTGCCGTCTCCGCCGCCGTCAGCCTCCGTAAATATCGGGGTATCGACGGTGCTTGCGGCGGTGACTTCGGCTGCGGTGTGTTCCTCCGAGGTCAATGCCGTTTCGGCGGCAAGCTCGGAGGCTGCGGCAGCGGTCTGTTCCTCTGTTTCCTCCGCTTCCTCCTCTCTCGGCAGAGGGGTGATATTATCCATAAAGTCAGCCTCGGTGTCTTCCCCCACAAGACTTCTGTACAAGCCGAACCGACTGCAATCCCATTTCTCGGCATATCCCACCGAATAGCCGTACTTATGCTGTGATTTGTGGCAGGCGTAGCACAGCTCCGCCGCCTCTCGGGCGGTAATTCCTCCGAAGCTTTCAAGGGGTATCTCCCAATCCATTTCCACGGTGTTTTCCTGCCAAAAATGAAGATAGGTTTTAGGCACGTCCCACACGCCGTATTTTTCGGCGGAATCGGGATAATTTTCTGCGTCTCCCGCCAGCTCCACAGCCTCGACGGCGGTTTTGGCTGCCAGCTTGTGAGCGCCGTGACCGTATTCGCCGTTAATATCGTGAGTGACCAGCACCGAGGGCTTGAACCGCCTCAGCTGCTCCGCGAACCACTCCAAAACCGCCTCCAGATCATAGAGGCTTGCCGCTTCGCCGATCGTCCATATCGGAGAAGCGGGAATGTCGTTGATGATACCGATAACGGGATAATTTTTCACGCCCGCAGTCCAAAGTCCGTCCAAAAGCTCATGAGGACGGGGCTGCTCGTCGGGGTGAGCCGTAAGATACGCCACCTGAACCCGCAAACCCCTTTCCTTGGCGTAATAAGGTATAGTGCCGCCGAACATCAGGTACTCGTCGTCGGCATGAGCGGACAAGACCAGCATATCCGCCTGCTTGCAGGGAGCGTCCCACTGCTGTACAAAATCGGGGAGATCCGGATCCGAAAATAAATATATGTCGCAGATCTCCTCCTCCTTTTCGCAGCTGATCTCCAGCCTGTCCGCAGGCTCCTCGAGCTTTATTGATTTATGGAGAAAATCCCCCTCGAAGCTTTCGGCTTTCCCGTTTACGCTGACCGTATAGGGATCGGGGATAACGTTCCAAATTATGTAGACCGCCCTGAATTTTTCCTTGGCCGAAACCGTCAGCTTATCGCCCTTGTATACGGTAAGATACTGTCCGTCGGAGAGCGTCGCCGCCTGCTGCTCCGACAAGCCCTCAAATACGGCTTCAACAGCATTTGCCGCTTCGGAATAATTTTCGGCGGCAGCGGGGGAAACCAGCATACAACAGGCTGCCAAAATACACAAAAATGATATTAACCGCTTCATGATCGCTCCAAACTTTTTTTACTCTTTTGTTTCACAAGCACTGCTTCCAGTATAACTTATTTTGCAAATAATTGCAACAGCTTACGGCCAACGTCAAAAATTTTTGTCGTTTGCTGTAAAAATCGGTTGACAAATTTTATTGTATACGTTAAAATAAGAGTGATAATTATTTGAACATAGGAGGTAATCATGGCAGACGAAAAAAAAACGAAGAAGAAGTTTAAATTTTTGGAAGAATTTAAGGAGTTTGCGATCAAGGGCAACGCCATGAGCTTGGCAATAGGCGTTATAATCGGCGGTGCGTTCCAAAGCATCGTCACTTCATTGACCGAAAACTTTATCAAGCCCCTTATCGCCGTATTCACCGGCGGAGTTAAGGTAGACGATGCGGGCAACCCTCAGTATATCGGCGGCTCCTTCAGCATTAACGGAGTTGAATTTAACTACGGCGCTTTTTTGTCGGCGGTTATTAATTTCCTTATTATGGCGCTGATCCTTTTCCTGCTTGTTAAGCTTATGAACAAGGTAATGTCCCTCGGTCACAAGAAAAAGGAGGAAGCTCCCGCTGCTCCCCCTCCTCCCGATCCTCAGATCGTTTTGCTTACCGAGATAAGAGATTCTCTCAGGGAGCAGAAGGAAGAGCAGAAGGTGTAATACGGATTTCTATCTAAAATATAGACTTCGTCTATATTTTAGAGCCGACTTTCAGTCGGCAGCCAAAATCTTCGATTTTGGCGAAAACAGTATAAATTACATAAAAAGTCAAAAAATAATCCCGACAAGGCTGCAATTCGTTGCTTTGTCGGGATATTTTGTTATTCGGTTGATTTTTTGTTTTCCGAACTGCGCTTCGCCTGTTATGTAGGGCAAAAGCTTTTCGCTTTGCAGGGCGCTGCCCTGCGCCCCGGTGCCTTTGGAAGCCAAAAGGAACCGAAAAGCTATTGGCGGCTTCGCCGCCGAATTTTCCTTTTTATGCTCTCAGCGCTCTCATAGCATTAATTATCGCTATCACCGACACGCCCACATCGGCAAACACTGCCTCCCACATATTGGCGACGCCGAAAGCGCCCAAGACCATTACCGCAAGCTTTACCGCCAAGGCAAAAACAATGTTTTGCCGCACGATGCCCATTGTCTTTCTTGCGATTTTCACCGCCGCTGCGATCTTTGAAGGCTTGTCGTCCATTAAAACAATATCCGCCGCTTCTACCGCTGCGTCCGAGCCGATAGCGCCCATGGCTATCCCCACGTCCGCTCGGGACAATACGGGGGCGTCGTTTATCCCGTCGCCCACAAAGGCAAGGCTGAGATTTTTATACTGCTGCTTTTCCTTTAACAGCTCCTCCACCCTGTCTACCTTGTCGGCGGGCAGCAGTTGTGTGTGAACTTCGTCCAAGCCCAGCTCCCTTGCCGTCGCTTCTCCCACCTCTTTAGCGTCCCCCGTCAGCATTACCGTTTTTCTTATGCCCATATTTTTCAGGGCGGCAATCGCTTCCTTTGCGTCGGGCTTTAACTCGTCGGAAATCACTATATGTCCCGCGTAGCGTCCTTCTATCGCCACGTGGACGGTGGTGCCTGTCTTATGGCAGGGGTGCCATTCTATGCCCTCCCGCTTCATCAGCTTGTCGTTGCCTGCACATATCCGTCTGCCGTCAACCACCGCTTCAACGCCGCAGCCGCTGATCTCCTTTATGTCCTTTACTCTGCTTAGATCCGTCTCCTTGTTATAGGCGTCCCGAACGGATCTGGCTATAGGGTGATCCGAGCCGCTTTCCGCCAAAGCCGCCAGCTCCAAAAGCTCCGATTCGGAGCAGTGGTCGGGGTGAATGGCGGTGACGTTAAAAACTCCCTTGGTGAGAGTTCCCGTCTTGTCGAAAACCACGTAACCCGTTTTAGCCAATACCTCAAGGTAATTGCCGCCCTTTACCAAAATCCCCTTTTTGGAAGCGCCGCCGATACCGCCGAAAAAGCTTAGCGGCACCGAGATCACCAGGGCGCAGGGGCAGGAGATAACAAGGAAAATAAGCGCTCTTTGTATCCATTCGCTCCAGCCGCCGCCCAGCACAAGGGGAGGAATGACAGCCAAAAGCACTGCGCCGATCACCACGCAGGGGGTGTAGTATCTTGCGAATTTGGTGATAAAGTTTTCCGCCTTTGCCTTCTTGCTGCTTGAATTTTCCACCAAGTCCAAGATCTTTGATACGGTGGACTGTCCGAATTCCTTTGTGACCTGAATTTCCAGCATGCCGTCCAAGTTGATGCAGCCGCTTATCAGATCGTCCCCTTCTTCAATGCGGCGGGGCACCGATTCGCCCGTCAATGCGGAGGTGTCAAGGGAGGATCTTCCCTTTGTGACTATGCCGTCCAAGGGCACTCTTTCGCCGGGCTTTATAACCACGGTGTCGCCGATCTTTATTTCCTCGGGGTCAACCGAAACAATTTGATTGTCCCGATAGATGTTGGCGTAATCGGGGCGTATGTCCATCATCTCGGAAATAGACCTGCGGGATTTTCCCACGGCATAGCCCTGAAACAGCTCGCCCACCTGATAAAACAGCATTACAAAAACCCCCTCGGGGTATTCCCCCAAGGCGAAAGCGCCGATTGTGGCAATGCACATAAGGAAATTCTCGTCAAATATCTGTCCGTGAGCTATATTCTTAACCGCTCTCCATAAAATATCCCAGCCTATGACCCCGTAGGGCACAAGGAATATCCCCAGCTTTATCCACCTGTTCATATCGGGGAAAATAATTTCCGCCGCCGTATATGCAAGGATCAGCAGCGCTCCGCTGATTATGATCCTTGCCAGCATTTTTTTCTGTTTTTTTGTCAGATTTTTCATAAACCCTCCCGAATGACGCAAAAGATCGGCTCTTTATCGATACAGAAAGAGCCGATCCCCCCGCAAACAAAACGATCACATTATAATTTCGCAGTCGGGCTCTACCTTCTTGCAAAGCTTTGCGATTTTCTTCATGGTGTCGTCAAAGCCCTCGTCGGGTGCGGAAACGGTCAGCTTTTGGGTCATAAAGCTTACCGTTGCCTCTACCCCCTCCAGCTTGTTGATCTCGTTCTCCATTTTTGCGGCGCAGTTTGCGCAGTCCAGATCCTGAAGCTTAAATGTTTTTTTCATTTCGGTATGCTCCTTTCGCAAATTTTAGGGCGCTTCTAAAAACCTTTGTGAAAAGCAAAAACGAACAGGGGGTTTTTGGAAGTTCCCTTTATTAATTTGATTTTCAGTAAACGGCTTATTCCTCGATATGCTCCATGCCCTGGGACATGATCTTGGTCACATGGTCGTCGGAAAGGGAATAAAAGATCATTTTTCCGTCCTTGCGAGCCTTTACGAGCTTATTTGTCTTAAGCACTCTAAGCTGATGAGAGGCGGCGGTTTGAGTGATCTTCAGCAGCGTTGCAATATCGTTTACGCACAGCTCCGACTCGAAAAGGGCGTAAAGTATCTTGATCCTTGTAGAATCCCCGAAGATCTTAAACAGCTCCGCCAGATCGTACAGCATTTCATCGGGGGGCATTTGCTCCAGCACAGCTTTTACGGTGTCGTCCTCGGCGCACAGATATTCGTTTTCTGCCATATTCTTATCCTTTCATATCGACAAATGTTCTTTTGAACGTATGTTTATCTGTTCATATATTAGCATATTTCTACTGCTATGTCAATAGTTTTTTAAAAAAATTTTATTTTTTTTGAAAAACTGCGGTCAGGCTTTACGCCAAACCGCAGTTTGTATTTCGAGACGGTCAATATCAAGCTGTCCAATAAACCTCGGGAGCTTCCTTTTCTATCCTTTGACCTATAGTGTAGTAATAAACCAAAAGCATTAAAACTGCCGCCATAGCTGCCGCTCTGCGGAGCTTGCCGCCTTTTTTGCCCCAATCCGTAAGCTTTGCCACAAGGCTGTTCTTCTTTTCCTCGGTCATGCCGTAGGTTCCCGTGGTGTAATAAAGCAGAACAAAGATATATGCCGCCGCTCCGCCCGTTATCATAAGGAACGAGGTCAGGGAGCCGTCACCCGTGTTCATTTGGGCGTCACCGCCTGTGTGACCGTTGGAGACGTTTGCCGCTCCGCTTTCGCTCTGAGAGGGCTTTTCCGTCTGTGCGGCGCCGTCGGCGGGCTTCACTTCGGGCTTTTGTGCGTTCCCGTTCGGAGCTATGGGCGTAATGGTGGGTACATTGGGCGCATTGGGCTTGCTGACCGAATTATCGTTGTCGGGTTTGTTGGGATCGTCGGGCTTGCTGGGATCATCGGGATTGTTGGGGTCATCGGGTTTGTTGGGATCGTCCGGATTATTGGGATCGTCCGGCTTGTTGGGATCGTCGGGTTTGTTGGGATCGTCGGGTTTGTTGGGATCGTCGGGTTTGTTGGGATCGTCCGGCTTGTTGGGATCGTCGGGCTTATTCGGATCGTCGGGGTCGCAGTAGGCTATGTAATAAGGAGAAAACAGATCCGTTTTAAAGGTAACGGTATCGGGGTCGCTGTCCAGATCCGCCAACAGTGTTTTTTCGTCTGTGTGAATACGGATAACGCTAAAGCTTCTGTTTTCACCTTTAAGCGCCTCGGGAATATCAAGCGTTATTTGAAGCTCCTTATTTGCCTTGGTTATTTGCTCCGCCTGCTCCCCTATGTGCTTGTAAAGGCTTATATCCAAGCACTTGCCTATTGTGAGGTCAAGATCGGGGTCGATTTGTCCCTCGCTGTCGGAATTTTCCGCAGGCTTTACCGCAAGCACAAGCTTTATATCCGCACCCTTTAACAGCTCCTCGTTATCGCCGTCCTCCAGCAGAGCGTCCTTGACCGACTGCTCGTTTACGGAAATGTGCGGTGCGCCCGTTTCCGACTTTATTTCTACGGCGACGGAGCCGGAATTTATCGTCCATTTTGCCCAAAGGATTATATCTTCGGTGACCAATATGCTTTTAACGGAATCGCCGGTGCAGCTCTCATCTGCGTACCAGCCGCCAAAGGTGTATTTTTCCCTCACGGGCTGAGGCAAATCGCCAAGGGAAATCTCCTCGCCCTCGGCATATTCGTTTGTGTAAGGCTCAATAGTGCCGCCGTTGGGGTCAAGGGTAAGGGTGTACACGGGCTCTTCGGTTCTTTCTTCCCACTTTGCATAAAGCGTCATATCCCCGGAATCGGTGGCGAGAATTTTTTCCGTTCTATCTCCGGTGCATTCCTCATTGTCGTACCAACCCGCAAAGCTGTATCCTGCTTTGATCGGCTTGGGAAGAATTGTTTCGGTGCAGCCCAAGTAAGTTGTATAGTCCTCTGCGTTGCCGATAGTACCGCCGTTGGGTTCAAGGGTCAGATTATAGATCTTGCCTAATCGTAACGCTTGGTTTTCAGGCTCGTATATCAGTTCATAGCCCGGCTCGGAGGTGGTAAATTTATCCTTGGTGATTTCGTCTACCTCTTTGACTATGTAGTAGCCGTTGAGGTCTTTATCCCTATTAGAGAGAGGTTTTTTAGGAAGAATGTCCAATATTATGTCGCTTGTGTATTTGTTGTTTTCATCGTTGGGGCAATGTGGAACGATAAATGCCGATGAACAATCCGTAGTACTGTAAACATATATTTGAATTTTTCCTTCGATAGTTGGATTTTCGTAAATATATATGTCACCGCATTTACCGGAGGTGGATATAGATATATCATCGTCTCCTAAACCGATTTTCACATTCCCAAAAAACTCAGTCTGACGGCTGCCAGCTTGGACAATGACAGCAGAGAATTCATTATATATGTTATCAATCACACCCCCACTGATTTTTGCTGAATTACAAACATCAATACCATTATAAACATTACCGCCAGTCATATTTATATGATAAATGTCAGCAAATCCTGTTATATCACCTGATTTGACCACGATATTGTTTTCATTGGAAAAAACCCTAAACGAGTTATTTCTATCTCCTGTTATTTTGCCGCCGTCAACAGTAAACGTCGGAGCTTTCCCGTTATTCAAGTCACTTCCTATAACATAACCTACCGCTTCGCTACCAATACTTAATTCTCCGCCGTACAGATTGACGTTTTCTTTGTACAATAACAGGATAGGATACATTCTTACATTTTTACCGTTATAAAGGACATAAAATCCGTCTACTTGAATTTTACCGTTGTTTGAATCGTCGTCATAAATATTAAATTCCGCTGTGTTTGATATGGCGCAAAAATAATCGCTTGACGAAATGTTATAATTATTCATAGATAATTCAAATGTTACCGTTTTTCCGTTCAAGCACAAATTCAGCGGTTTATCTATCTGCACACAGGCGTTATCGGAACCTCGAAAGTCTCCGTCTTTTGTAACAGTAATATCCTTGGTCAAATACCAATTTCCGTCTGTAGGAAACTCGCTGTCGCTTTCCCAAGGCTGAAACTCAACCCCGTTATGCGTATGTCCTTCCGCAGGATCCCACTTTGCCCAAAGGGTGGCGTCGTTTTTCAGATCTACACTTGTAATGGCTGATCCGCTCAGATCCTCGTTGGCATACCAGCCGCCGAAGGTGAAGCCGTCCCTTACGGGTGTGGGCAAATCGGCAAGCAGAAGTCCTATGTTTTCGGTAAATTCCGTTATATAGCTGTCGGTGCTTCCGTTGATTGTGCCGCCGTTGGGGTTGAGAGTGAGGGTGTGCTTTATAATTATAGGATCCCACTTTGCATAAAGTGCGGTGTCCTCCTTTTCGGTAAGACCTACGCTTGTAACGGCAGTGCCGTTGAAATCCTCGTTCTTGTACCAGCCGCCAAAGGTGAAGCCGTCCCTTACCGGCTCGGGCTGTGTGGAGAGAAGCAGTTCTTCGCCCTCGGCAAAAATTACGGTATAATTTTCTGCGCTGTTATGAATTAAACCGCCGTTAAGAATAAATGTTAATGTGTAGAGCATTGCATCGGCTTTTTTCTCCCACTTGGCATAAAGCGTCTTATCTCCCGAATCGGCGGCGGAGATTTGTTCAATACTGTCCCCTGTCAGCGCCGCATTGTCATACCAACCCATAAATGTATGACCCACTTTAACGGGAGTAGGCAGAACCGTTTCGGTGCAGCCCAAGTAAGTTGTATAGTCCTCTGCGTTATCTATGGTGCCGCCGTTGGGTTCAAGGGTGAGGTTATAGATCCAGCCGAATTTTAACGCTTGGTTTTCCTCGTCGTAAACAAGCTCATAGTTTTTTGATGTGCCGATGAATTTATCTTTAGTGGTTTCGTCTACATCTTTAATTACGTATAAGCCGTTATGGGCATCGTCATTTCCTATTTGGAATATTTTTATTATAGTATCACCTGTGTATTTGCGGTTCACATCATCGGGGTGATGAGGAACTATTGGCGCATCAAAATAATCATGCTTTGGTTGAATCTCAATTAAATTGGTAATAGTTGGGTTATCATAGATTGATATAGCATGGTTTGATAAAATAGTTTTTCCATAAAACTTTGCATCTCCGAAAAGCTCAACATTGCCCTTTAAAGAAAAAAATTGGCCGTTAACAATTCCACCGCCTATTCTCACATCGTACTTAATATTATGATTAGACAAATTAGCAGAGCCGAGCACCCCACCCGTCATTTCAATGCTGTAAAATTGGGTACTGCCTAATACTTCTCCCGATTTTAACACGAGATTTCCATTATAATTATTATTGCTTCGGTTACGAATATTTCCAACAGCAAAACTATCGATTCTTCCGTTATTGGAAGTTATAATTTTTCCGCCGTCAACGGTAACCGTTACATCCATATCTTTAATTTCTATAAGTGCAGCATCTCTAAAATCCCACCCGTTAACGGAGCAGCATAGCGTTCCGCCGTATATATTAACATCAGAGTCCGCACATATAAGAACAGGTGAATAATATTCACTTTCAGTCGCCGTGCTTGAATCCTTGCGTTCAATTCTATTAACATTCATTTCCCCATTATTGGTGCAATCATAAATGCTCAGCTCCGCCGTGTTGCATATTGCACAGGGACAACTATCACTTTGGTGTTCATAACCGATTATAGACAGCTTAAACGTTACAGTAAATCCGTTCAGGCATAAATTTAATGGCTCGTTTATCTGAACACAGGCTTTTTTTTGAAAGTCATCGTTTTCAATAATGGTAATATCCTTGGTAAGATAGTAATTACCCTTTGTGGGAAGACTTGTGCTGCTTGTCCACGCCTGAAACACGACCCCCTCGTGCTCATGCGCCGCATGCGCATCTATACCGTCGTCCGCAGCGATAGGCATGGCATAAGCCGCCATCATGGAAGCCGCCGTCAGCGATACCACTATCTTTTGAATAATTCCCCACACATTTTTTCTCATAGCCTTCTCCTTATGCAAAATAATAAAAAGCATATCTGTTTATTATTTTACCTCAAATTTCCCGATATGTCAATAAAAGGAAAACAAATGTCAACAATGAAATGTTTTTTGCAAAAACAAAAGACCCTCGGTTAATGTAAAATCAATCCAAGGGTCTTTACGCTGTAAAACGTGCGGGCGTTTTCATCCCGTTCCTCCGCATTTGTGCGGAAGCGGCAAAGCAAGGTTACTTGCTGCCGTTTTCGTAGGATTCGATCATCTTCTTGACCATCTGACCGCCTACGGAACCTACCTGCTTAGCGGTAAGGTCGCCGTTGTAGCCGTTGTCCTTAAGAGGTACTCCTACTTCGTTTGCAGCCTGCATCTTAATAGAAGAAAGAGCTGCGTTTCTATTCTTATTGCTTGCCATTTTGCAATTCCTCCGTAAATAATATTTGAAACAATTTACAATTGAATCCACAAGGACTTTTGCCCTTGCGATAATATTATTACACGGCAAAATTTCATTATGTAAGGAAATTTTTTTTAGTTTTTGAAATTTGTGGAATTGTCGATCAAAGCTTTCATCAAACCGCCCATGAATCGGAGGGCTGCTCCGGCTCTATCTTCTGACCGATAGTGTAGTAGTAAAGCAACAGCATCAGAATTGCCGCCATAGCCGCCGCTCTGCGGAGCTTGCCGCCTTTTTTGCCCCACTGTGTGATCGCAGCAATGACCATGTCCTTTCTCTCCTCGGTCATGCCGTAAGCGCCTGTGGTGTAATACAGCAGGATAAAGATGTACGCCGCCACGGCTCCCGTTATCACAAAGAACTGCATGGAGGAGCTGTCGCCCGTGCCCATTGGGTTATCGCCCTTGCCGAAGCCGAGTATATTGCTGCCGCTTCCTCCCTGTCCGTTGCCGAAAACGTCCTGTCCGTTGCCGCCTTGTCCGCTGCCGCTGCCGCCGACGCCATTG
>JAMPBF010000040.1 GCA_023666805.1 Bacillota bacterium | reverse complement strand
ATATGATGTCGGAAGCTAAAACCAACGCCATGCGAATTTTGGAGCAGAATAAGATAAGCTACCTTTCCCACAGCTACCCTCACGGAAAAGAGCCGCCAAGCGGCGCAGAGGTGGCGCAGCTTTTGGGGCAAAGCCCCGATCGGGTGTTTAAAACCTTGGTGACCAAGGGCGGTAACGACTATTATGTCTTTGTGCTGCCCGTTTTAAAGGAATTGGATCTAAAAAAGGCTGCCAGGGCGGTAGGAGTGAAATCGGTGGAGATGATACCCGTAAAGGATATTAATAAGGTAACCGGATATATAAGAGGCGGCTGTTCACCCATAGGAATGAAGAAACAGTACCAAACGGTTTTTGCCTCGGAAAGCGGCAATATTGACACAATAATCGTCAGCGGAGGCAAAATCGGACTGCAAATAGAAGTTTCGGTCTGCGATTTGGTTAAATTGCTTAATTCGAGTATAAAGGATATAACAACATAATGACGTTTTATTAAAGGAAAAGTTGTGCAAACTGTAAAAAATAATAATTTTTTTAATTTTTTTGTCAATAATCATTGACAAATGAGAATAAAATCGGTATAATGCAAATATATTAAGTTTTTACGGAGGATAAACTAAAATGACAAAGGCAGAACTCGTATCAGCTATTGCTGAAAAGACCGAATTTACTAAGAAGGATTCCGAAGCAGCTCTCACCGCTGTTCTCGAAAGCATCACTGAGGCTCTCAAGAAGGGTGATAAGGTTGCTCTTGTTGGTTTTGGTACTTTTGAAGTAAGAGCTCGCGCAGCAAGACAGGGCATTAATCCTCAGACCAAGAAGAAGATTAAGATCCCCGCAACCAAGGTTCCCGCTTTCAAGGCAGGTAAGGCTCTTAAGGAAGCTGTTGCCAAGGTTAAGTAAGATCCCGTATACAGTTAAAAAAACAAGGTGTGATTTGCACCTTGTTTTTTTATTATTTATATTTATGATATATCAAGCTCACCCGAACATAATTTGATTGATTATGCTCTCCAAATACTCCTGCTTTCCGCTGCCGGGCAGCTCGGGACGTCCCTTCTGCTCCGCATAAGCGGCAAGCTCTGTCAGTGAAGCGCTGCCGGATATGATTTTTGCCCCGATCCCGGTGCGATAGCTGCCGTAGCGTTCCGATATAAAATTATCCAGCCGTCCGTCCTCTATCAGCGCCGCCGCCTTTAAAAGCCCCAAGGCAAAGGTGTCCATACCCAAAATATAGCTTTGGAACATATCCTCGTAGGTATAACTGGGGCGGCGGGATTTGGCGTCAAAGTTGAAGCCGCCTGTCAGTCCCCCTGCCTTCAGCACCTCGTACATGCACATAGCCGCTTCGTAAACGTTGAAGGGAAATTCGTCCGTATCCCAGCCCAACAGATAATCGCCCTGATTTGCGTCGATAGAGCCTAACATACCGTTGATGGAGGACACCCGCAGATCGTGCTGGAAGGTGTGTCCCGCCAGCGTGGCATGATTGGCTTCTATATTCAGCTTAAAATCCTTATCCAGCCCATATTGGCGCAGGAAGCCGATGGCGGTGGCTGCGTCAAAATCATACTGGTGCTTCATAGGCTCCTTCGGTTTCGGTTCAATATAGAAATCGCCCTTAAATCCGATAGAACGGCCGTAATCCACCGCCAAATGCATAAGCCGCGCAATATTTTCCTGTTCAAGCTTCATATCCGTGTTCAAAAGCGTCTCATAGCCTTCTCTGCCGCCCCAGAACACATAGCCTCTGCCGCCCAGCTTAACGGTCAGATCCAATGCCTTCTTGATCTGTGCGGCAGCGAAACAAAATACGTCGGCGGAATTGGAGGAGCCCGCTCCGTTCATGTACCGAGGGTTGGAGAACATATTGGCGGTGCCCCAAAGGCACTTAATGCCCGTGTCCCGCATTTTCTCCGCAATATAGTCGGAGATCTCGTCCAAACGGCGGTTTGTCTCCTTAATGTCCTCCGCCTCGGGCACCAGATCCACATCGTGGAAGCAGAAATAGCGTATCCCGAGCTTTTGCATAAACTCGAAGCCGGCGTCCGCCTTGGCTTTGGCGTGCTCCATGGTGCCCGCTTCGGCTCCGAAGGATTTATCGGCGGTATCCCGTCCGAACATATCCGTTCCTGCTGCGCACAGATTATGCCACCAAGCCATGGCAAATGGCAAATGCTCCTTCATCGGCTTGCCCGATACGATTTGCTCGGGGTTGTAGAACTTGAACGACAGAGGGTTTTTGCTCTTGCTTCCCTCATAAGGGATCAGGGGAATTTTCTCAAAAATTTCCGACATTTTATTCGTCCTCCTTTAATGTTTGAAACAGCGGCTTCAGTGTGGGATAAATTTTTTTGAATTTTTGGTATTTGGCTTCGTATCGGGCGGCGATCTCCGCCTCGGGATAAACGGTGGAGGAGACGGAAACAAGCTCGGCAGCCGCTTCTTTCACCGAGCCGTATTCGCCGCAGCCCACCATGGCAAGTATTGCGCCGCCGTAGCCGGGACCCTCTTCGGCGGCTATGCTGTCCAGCGGGATATTCAGCACGTTCGCCATTATCCTCTGCCACAGCCTGCTTTTTGCGCCTCCGCCGCAGATGCTGCTGCGAGGGATATTGACGCCGATAGATCTTGCGACCTCAAAGCTGTCTCGGACGGCAAAAGCGACCCCCTCCAAAACCGCCTGCACCAAATCGCTGCGGGAGGTGTCCATGGTCATGCCGATAAATGTCCCTCTTGCATTTATATCGTTGATAGGGCTGCGTTCACCCATAAGATACGGAAGAAAGAAGACCCTGTTGCGACCCAGCTTCTCATCGGCAATTCCGGCCTGCTCCGCAAAGAAGTCGGAGACCTTAAAAATATCCTCGCACAGCCATTTATTGCAGCTTGCCGCCGAGAGCATACAGCCCATCAGGTGGTATCCTCCGTCTGCGTGGGCGAATGAATGGAGCGAGTTATTCGGATCAATGGCAAATGAGGAGGAGGACGCAAAGATCGTTCCCGAGGTGCCGAGACTGATGTTGCAGCCGCCGCTGCCTACCGTTCCCGTACCTACCGCAGCGGCAGCGTTGTCGCCTGCGCCCGCTGCGACCCGAACATTCTCCGTAAGACCCAGCTGAGCGGCGATCTCCGTTTTCAAGGTGCCGATAGTTTCATAGCTTTCGTAAAGCTGCGGCAGCTGATTTGGAGAAACGCCGCAAATTTCCGTCATTTCCTCGCTCCAGCGCCGATTCTGCACGTCCAAAAGCAACGTCCCCGACGCATCGGAATAATCGGAGGCAAACCTTCCCGTCAGCCGATAATTGATGTAATCCTTGGGAAGCATGATTTTTGCGATCCGAGCAAAATTTTTCGGCTCATGCTTCCTTACCCAAAGGAGCTTGGGGGCGGTAAAGCCCGCAAAAGCAATATTGGCGGTAAGCTCGGACAGCCGCTTTTTGCCGATGACGGAATTAAGGTACTCCGTCTCCTCCTCCGTCCGACCGTCGTTCCATAGAATTGCGGGGCGTATCACCCGGTCCTTATCGTCCAATATCACAAGCCCGTGCATCTGCCCTGCACAGCCGATCCCCGCAATTTGGGTTTTGTCCACGCAGCCGATCAATTCGCCGAGACCTTTCTTTACCGCTTCCCACCAATCCTCCGGCTGCTGCTCGGACCACCCCGAGCGGGGAAAGTAAAGCGGGTATTCCTTTGTGACGGTTTTGGAGACCTTACCGTATTTATCCGTCAGCAGCAGTTTTACCGCCGACGTGCCTAAGTCGATCCCGATGTAATACACAACATGCCTCCGTTCGCTGCGGAAAATTTCGGAAGGCTTGCTTCCGTAACCGCTTAGCTTATATTTATAGTTATTATAGCATTTCCGCCCGACATTGTCAATTTTTTGCCATGACAATTCCGTCAAAAAACAATTTCCATATAGACATTTTTATAAAAATATGGTATGATATATTTGAGGAATATCGGTCGGAATTTCATACGATTGTCATAAATGACGCCATGCAGCCGTCCTCCCACAGTACATGAAAAGGAGAATTGCCGTGAACAGCCTGAATATTATTGAGATCATCGGAAAAAAGCGTGATAAAAAGGCTCTTTCTGCCGAAGAAATAAATTATTTCGTAAGATCCGTCACAAATGACAAAATTCCCGATTATCAAATAAGCGCCCTTTTAATGGCAATTTACCTTAACGGTATGAACGACGTGGAGATCTCCCTCCTTACAAACGCCATGGCAAAAAGCGGAGACACGGTGGATCTAAGCTATATCGACGGCGTAAAGGTGGATAAGCATTCCAGCGGCGGGGTAGGGGACAAGGTAACGCTGGCTGTAGCACCAATGGCGGCGGCATGCGGCCTCCCCGTTGCGAAAATGTCCGGCAGAGGCTTGGGCTTCAGCGGCGGCACTATCGATAAGCTGGAGGCTATCCCGAATTTCCGCACAACTCTTGCCGAGGAGGAGTTTATCGGCTTTATAAAAAAGGACGGCATAGCCCTTATGGGTCAGACCAAAAACGTCGCTCCTGCGGATAAAAAGCTGTACGCCCTGCGGGATGTGACCGCCACCGTGGAGAGCATACCGCTGATCGCCGCCAGCATCATGAGCAAAAAGCTGGCTTGCGGCTCGGACAGCATAGTCTTAGATGTAAAATGCGGTTCGGGCGCTTTTATGAAAACCTTTGACAGCGCCTGCGAGCTTGCGCAGAAAATGGTGAGAATAGGTGAAAATAACGGCAGAAGGGTCTACGCCCTGATCACAAATATGGATCAGCCCTTGGGCAATGCGGTGGGCAACGCCCTTGAGGTGAAGGAAGCCATAGAAGCCCTTAAGGGCGGCGGTCCCTCCGATTTCAGGGAGCTGTGCCTGCTGATAGGCTCTTATATGCTTTTGGCGGGGGACAAGGCACGCAGTGCGGACGAAGCCCGCAAAATGCTGATAAACGCCGTAGAAAGCGGCGCTGCCCTGTCAAAATTTCAAGCCTTTGTGGAAAATCAGGGCGGAGACCCCAATATCGTAAACGACCCCGATCTTTTGCCCAAGGCGAAGGTCGTCAGGGAGGTAAAAGCCCCCGAAACCGCCGCCGTTACCGCAATAGACGGCGAAAAAGCAGGGGCTGCCTGTCTTACGGTCAAGGCGGGAAGAATGACCAAATCGGATAAAATTGACTACAGCAGCGGCTTTATCCTTCACTCGAAGGTCGGCGACAGAGTTAAAAAGGGTGAAACAATAGCGGAGATCCACGCCGCCGATGAGGAAACGGCAGCAAAGGCGGAGCAGCAGATCCTGTCCGCTTATTCCTTCGGCGAAAATGCGCAAATAAAGCCAATGCTGCTGGGATATATAGATAAGGAGGGACTTCACATTGATAAAAACAAGAATTGAAGACAGCGGGTATCCTCAGCTTATCGAAAAGGCAAGGGAAGCCCTGAACAACGCCTATTGCCCGTATTCGGGCTATAAGGTGGGTGCGGCGGTGCTGACGGATAAGGGAAACATTTACACCGGCTGCAACGTTGAAAACGGCAGCTACGGCGCTTCCAACTGCGCCGAGCGCACGGCGGTCTTTAAGGCGGTAAGCGAGGGAGAAAAAGCCTTTTCCGCCATAGCGGTATTTACCGAGGAGGGCAACGCTCCGCCTTTTCCCTGCGGGATTTGCAGACAGGTGCTGTCTGAGTTTTGCAGCCCCGATACTCAGGTGATCGTCTATGACGGTGAAAAATCCGTATTTAATTTCACCTTGGAGGAGCTTTTGCCCTTTAGCTTTAATTTCGACAAATAATTGAAAGGAATTACCGCCATGATTTGCAAGGATATACAGCTTTTGATAAATTACGCCCTTAAAAACGGGCTTATCCAGTACATTGACGAATTGGTCATCCGCAACAGACTGATGAATATTTTGCAGGTAGCGGACTGGGAACAGCCCGATTGCGGTACGGAGATCCCGTCCGTTGACGAGATCTTGGATAAGCTTACGGATCATGCCTGTGAAAAGGGAATTATCGAAAACACCGCCAACAACAGAGATCTTTTCGACACCAAGCTCATGGGGGAGCTTACCCTGCTTCCTCACGAGGTTTACGGTGAATTTAGACGCAGATACGAATCCGTATCGCCCAAGGACGCCGTTAACAACTACTACGATTACAGCAAGAAGGTTAACTACGTGAGAGCGGGCAGGATCGCCAAGGATCTGCGCTGGAAGTACAGATCGCAGTACGGAGATCTGGACATCACTATAAATCTTTCCAAGCCCGAAAAAGATCCGAGAGACATAGCCAAGCAGGGACAGGCGAGATCCGCCGCTTACCCCAAATGTCAGCTTTGCCCCGAAAATGCAGGCTTCAGCGGCACCCTGACCCACCCTGCAAGGCAAAATCTGCGTCCGATCCCCGTAACGGTCGGCGGCGAAAAATGGCAGTTCCAGTATTCCCCCTACGGATATTACAATGAGCACTGCATAGTCTTTAACGAGAAGCATGTTCCCATGAAGATCGACCACAGCGTCTTTGACAAGCTGTTTGATTTTATCGAATACATTCCCCATTATTTTATCGGCTCAAATGCGGATCTGCCCATAGTAGGCGGCTCGATCCTGAGCCACGAGCATTTTCAGGGCGGGTATTACACCTTCCCCATGGAAACCGCTCCCGTCGAAACGCCCTTCAGCCTTAAGGGCTATCCCGATGTTAAGGCGGGCATCGTAAAATGGCCCATGTCGGTCATAAGACTTAAATGCGCCGACAGAAACCAGCTTGCAGGCGCATGCAGCCATATTTTGGACTGCTGGAGAGAATATTCCGACAGCAGCGTCAATATCCTTGCCGAAACCGACGGCGTCCCCCACAACACCGTGACCCCCATCGCACGCATGAAAACCGACGGCTACGAATGCGATCTGGTGCTCAGAAACAATCTGACCACCGAGGACAGACCCTTGGGACTTTACCACCCCAATCCGGAGCTGCACCATATTAAGAAAGAAAATATCGGTCTTATCGAGGTAATGGGCTTAGCCGTGCTGCCCTCCCGTCTTTCGAGGGAGCTTAAAGAGGTGGAAAAAGCTCTTCTTGAAGGAAAAAATATGAGCGAAAGTCCCGATACGGCTTCGCATGAAAAATGGGCAAAGGACATTTTGGCGGCTCACCCCGAGTTTAACGCCCAAAACGCCGAGGAGACAATAAAAACCGAGGTGGGCAGGGTATTTGAACAGGTTTTGGAGGATTCGGGGGTGTTTAAGCGCACAGACGAGGGCAAGGCGGCGTTTATGAGGTTTATAGAAAAAATAAAGTAAAATAGAAATTCCTTACCGTTTTATCGATAAGGAATTTTTTATGCTATTTCTTCTTGACGCTAATATCCACCTTGTAATCCCCGCAGATCCAAGCGTCAACATTCTGCCCCGAGATCCTGATAGATACGGTAACGTTCTTGGTGCCCTCCTCCGAGGGAGTGCCCAGCATATTCACAGTGCCTATTATATCGTCGGAGTTCAGGTCGAACAGAATATCCGAAGGACCCACCGCCGTAATATCCAAAATGCCCGTTATAAAATCGTAGTCGTAATCCTGGCTTCCGTTAAGCACCGTAAAGTTCTCGGTAGATACCGAAAATTCCCGTCTGCTGTAGCTGTCGGTATCTCTGAAGTTGACCTGCGCCACGCTGTAATTGGAAAGGTTCTTGTAGCCGTCCCCCAAGGAGATAGGCAGCCGTATGCCTTGCAGATCTCGGTAAGTAATATCGCTCAGATCCACCTCTCCCACGTCGATCTTTTCCAGATTTTCAATGCTCATGTCCGAAGCGGGAGCCGCAATGGTGATCTCCGCAGGCGTTATCGTGTATCTTAAGCTGTTGCTGTCAAAGCCTGCGGGATATGTTATAGATACGTTAAGGGGCAGCGTCTTGACCCTGTATACCGGAACGGTCATGGAATAATCGGTGGCTTGATAATCCAAATTGGGATTGACGATTTTAGTGCCCTTTGAATCGTAAAGGCTCACTACGCCCGCCATTTTCGTGGTTTCCGAAAGAGGCTCGCCGTAGACAGGCTCCAAAATCGCCCTTGAAATGGATTCCACCAGCGACTGCTCGCCCGTGATCCTTACCGTGTCGGAGGATAGCTCTATATCGTCGGTTTGGATCTGTAAATTTTGCTCCACCGTTAATGTGCTTGTATTTACCTGTAAATTAATGTCCTTTGTGATAATTCTTTCCACCTGAACGGAGGCGGTAAGGTTTTTTGAAACGATCTCATAATCCGAGGTGTTCTGAACAGTGTTCAAAACGATCGGCACCGTATGCGTGCCCGGAGAATTTATTCCCGTAAGATCAAGCGATGCGGTAAAGTCCTCCGTAGTGAGAGTGCCTATCACATAGCGCTTGCCGTGGATCTGTATGGTGACCTCGTCGTCGTAGCCGGTTATCTGCAAATTCTCCTGCTGCATATAAGAGGTAGGCTCTGCGGTGACGGGCACTCCGTCTACATGGTCGGAGATATTGGGGAACATCTGAATGGACACCGCAAACCATACGATTATGGAAATGATCACCGCCATAATTACGGTTTTAAGCTCTCTTTTAAAGAAAGAGCCGATTTTTACAAGAAAATTTTTCATCTATTTATTCCTTATTTTTGAGAAAAATTAATTTTGCGAGGATCGTATTTGCCGAAATCAAGCCTTTGCCGTTTCCTTTTTCTTGTCGGCGTTTTTCTTGTTGTTCCTGCCCTTTTTCTGACCTTCCGAATTTGACCGTATAAGCCTTTCGGTGAGAAGCTTTCTCAAGGTGACCCCCGAGAAATTTCTCGTAAGATTTCCGTCCTCGGCTACCGAAATTACTCCCGTTTCCTCGGAAACCACGATGACAATTGCGTCGGAGACCTCGCTTATGCCGATAGCCGCTCTGTGTCTTGTGCCCAGCTCCTTGGGTATCAGCTCTTCCTTTGCGGGCTTGGGCAGGAAGCAGGCTGCCGCATGGATAAGCCCGTTTCTCATAATTACCGCACCGTCGTGAAGGGGCGTGTTGGGAACGAAAATATTTCCGAAAAGCTCTGCGCTGGGCATGGCGTTGATAAGAGTACCCGTTTCGATCTGCTCGCCGAGCTTTGTCTGCTGTTCGATAACTATCAGCGCTCCGGTCATGGTGCGGGAAAGATTTTCGCAGGCTTTAACGATGCTGTTTATCATAACCGTGGTTTTGGCGTTTTCTGCGTCCGCCGCACTCTCCAAAAACGGAATACGCTTTGACATTCGGGTGCGCCCCACTCTTTCAAGGATACGTCTGAGCTCGGGCTGGAACATTATGATAATAGTCAAAATTCCTATATTGAAAAAGGTTTCCGAAATTATACCCATGACCTTAAAGCCTAACTGCTCCAAGAAGAACAGAATAACGCTCAAAAATACCATGCCCTTTATAAGCTGCTCTGCGCGGGTCTCCCGCATAAGCTTTATTATAAAGAACACAATGGCGGACAAAAAGATAATGTCCAATATGTCAACAGGCGTGATATAGCTTACCACGCTCCTGATATTGTCCCATATATCGAATAAATAGGAAAACAAAGCAAAACACCCACTTTATGTTACCGTAAAAACGGTTATTTGCATCATACCGAATTAAAAAAATTATTATTCAATTTATTGTACCACAAAACAGGCGTATTTGCAAGATTTTATTGACAAGATATTTTTAAATAAAAAACCGCAGCGGTTTTTGCCGCTGCGGTCAGCATTGTTAAATACTATATTATAAGGTGTTTTAAATTAATTCACCAGACTGAAATCGACGGTGCCTCCGCCTCCGCCTATAATTGTGCCGGGGTAGCTTGCTTCAAGCGTTTTGCTTATTTTTTTCTCGATGCTTCCAAACCAGTTGTTGCGGTAAGCGTCCAAGAGAGAACCGCTATCGGATTCCAACGCATTTTTTAACTCGCCGCAATGTGTGGTATAGCTTGTTTCCCATCTCATGCCGTCCTCGCTCAGCTTATACAGGTCTATATATCCGTAATCGTTGTTCTCAAGATCGCCGCCCACAATAATGTAATGGGTAAATCCCGTAACGGAATTGATATAAGACGTTACAAAATAACCGCCGTCGCTTATAATGTCGGTTATATTCTCCTTTGTACCGTTGCCCGTATAATAAAGCTTTCCGTCCCTGCTGCAAATGGGATAATTGGGATTCATGCTGCTTGTACAAGATATCATATTTTCTTCCTCAACGCACTGTACCAAGGTACCGTCCAAAAGGCAGAATTCGACGTCGGGATTCTCATACAAACGTTTGTTATAGCTGTAGTCGCTCATATCGGGAACGCAGTTTACAACGGGGATCTCCGCCTTAAAATCAACGTTTTCGCTTATTTCCTCGGCCTTTACGTTAATTACCTCGTCGGGGTAATCTTCCTGTACCTTCTTTACGGCGTTGATTAGCCACTGAGGCTTTCCGCTGTCCGATTCGCCGTTGGGGAGCTGGGGCGCATTGCCGCTGAATTTGCCGATCAAGGTCCAATCGTCGGTATAGCGGATCTTGGACAGTATGGCATAGCCGTAATCGTTGCTGCCAACGTCTCCTCCTACCGCAAAAATGTGTTCCAAAATGTCCCCGTGCTTGTTCGGAGCGTACAAAACATTACCGTCGACATTGTCCGGATTAAACGTAAAGGTGCTGGTATAGGGAGTGTCCGAATCGATATAATCGGTCAGATCCATATCCGACAGATCGT
The DNA here is from genome assembly GCA_023666805.1 of Bacillota bacterium. GTDB lineage: Bacteria > Bacillota > Clostridia > Oscillospirales > Ruminococcaceae > Ruminiclostridium_E. Next base: position 5,645 of record JAMPBF010000040.1, on the reverse strand, counting down.
CTCCGTCGCCGTGTTTGGCAATTTCGCTAAACAGCAGATACAGCCGACCAGTGTCCTCTTTAAGAATATCATAGGTAGCTGAGGTGTCAAAGGACGTTGAATTTGAGATATAATCATGGCGAACCGTTGTACCGTCCAAAAAGCTGAACGCTGTATTGGATACGGGACTTTTGGCATATTCCGAATCGCCGCCGTCTACAGCATTATCCTCGCTTGTATCGCTTATATCGCTTATATCGCTTACGTCGGTCTGAATGTCGGAAACGATCTCGCCGTCGGCTCCACCCTCCGACAAAGCTGTGATCTGACTGCTGCCAAAGCCGTTTGCAAATCCGACGCTGACGGCGGTGAGCCCAAGGCAGGCAGCCGCAGCGCCGGCGGTGATTTTAAGCACGGTGCTTCTGCTGTTTTTCTTGGGAGCGGTGACGAATACGGGGCTTACCGTCTCCTCGGTATCGGCAAGCTTCAGATTATCCCTTGCCTGCTTTCCCAATCTTTCCATAACCGTATTTTGAATTTTTTCCGTATTGATATTGGTGCTGCCGCCGTCTATAGCGTCGGCAAATACTTTTTTTATATCGTTATCCTTCATAACTCAAAACCTTCCTTTCTTAATATGTCTCTCAGCTCGTCCCTGCTGCGTTTAAGGCGGCTTTTGGCGGTAGAGCCGTTGATGTTCATTTCCCTTGCTGCGTCCTTCAGCTTTTGCCCGTAAAAGTAGTATCTGAGCAAAAGCTCCTTGTTTTGAGGCTCAAGCTGCGACAGAGCCCTTTTGAGCGCCAGCCGGGAATCCCTTTTTTCCGCATAATCCTGAGGTCCCTCCCCCGTAAACAGTATCTCCTCGTCTAAAGGCAGGGCTTCCTTTTTGCTGCGGAGGAAATTATACGCTCTGTTTCGGGCAATTTCACCGATATAAGCCTTGACCTTGCCTTCCCTCAGCTTTTGCCGGTTGTTCCAAACGGAAATGAAAATGTCTGCGGTAAGCTCCTCGCAGTCCTCCTGCCTGTATCCGATTATTCGGTAAACGATTGCGGAAACATAGGGAGTATATTGCTTGATAAGGGCGCAAAGCGCCTCGGAGCTGCCTTTTTTCAGCTCGTCTACGATCGTGCTTTCCGTCATTGCAGCTCCTCCCTTGCTTACGGCGGCAGAATTCAGAAAAAGGGGATTTTCCGCATAAATTTCATTCATCTGACCATCTCCTTTTTTCCTTTTCTAATCATAACACAAAATTATGATTTGGGTTGCATTATTTTAAAATTTTTTGCGGAAATTTTTTATTTTTTTTGCAAGCCTGCTTATCTAACATAACACAAAAGGTTGATTTTGGTTGCATGGTTTCTGAAAAAAACTTCGGATAAAGGAATATCCCGACAAAGCGCAATAAAATGAGACCTTGTCGGGAATTATCCGTATTTGTTTTTAATAATATGTGCGTATTTTTGGAGATCAAAGGAAATCGACCTGACCGTTTTCGATATTGTATACGGCTCCCACGGTCTGAACCGAATCCTCGGAAGCGCCGTTATAGCCCAAGCTGTCTCTGATCAGCGAAACGCTTCTCTCCACGTTCTTTTGGCAGGCGGTAAGCTCGTCCTTTTCCCCGCCGATGGCTTTTTTGATCTCATCGGTGATGGTTTTAACATACTTTTCGGGTTCGCCGCTGCCCATAGCTGCGCCTACTGCGCCGCAGTGGGTGTGTCCCAGCACCACCACCAGCTTTGTGCCCAAATGCTCGGCGGCATACTGAACGCTGCCCAGCTGGTGATTATCCATTACGTTGCCCGCAACCCTTATGGTGAAGATCTCGCCGATCCCCGCCGAAAAAACAGCCTCGGGAATTACTCTTGAATCGGAGCAGGTTATTACGATAGCGTAGGGAAACTGACCCTCGTCGCAGGTCTTTTTTCTTATCTCCGGCGATATGTCTCCGGGATTGGCGGCGGCGCTCAAATAACGCTTGTTTCCGTCCTTCAGCTTTTCAAGTGCCTTTGCGGCAGGTATTCCGTCATGGTGCATATATTCCTCCGTTCCGCCTCGAGTGTTTCTCGGGCTGTTGATTTTAGGAAATTGTACCATAATTTTAAAGGATTGTCAAGAGAGATGAGGGCAAGTATTAATCAAGCTTGCTGAATTCCGCTTTAAACCCGAAGCCGCCTTCAAGCTCGCTGCTCCTATCGCTGTCCGCAAATTTGCGGCATATTTCCGTCCATGCATTGTTTGCCCAATTGTATGTAAAAATGATTTCGCCGTTTTCATCGTAAAATGGCTCGCCGTCGTATTTGTCGCTGTCGAAATTAGTTACGCTGACGAATACCCATTTGTTGACGTCCTCGGACAAATTAAAGAAATCATAGTATCCGAAGTCTCCTTTTTCAAGGTCGCCGCCTACAAAAACATAATGCTTAAGCCCTGTAACGGAGTTGATATAATAATCTTGGAAGTACTCTTCGCTGCCGATAATATCGGTGACGTCCCTGTAATTGCCGTTGCCAGTGTAATAGAGCCTGCCGTCCTTGTAGGAAATCAGATATTGCAGGTCGATGCTTTGGATGGCTGTCAATCCTTCCTTATCGGAATATTGGATCATGGTTCCGTCCAAAAGGGAAAATTCTATGTTAGGGTACACAATGGGCGTGAAGTCGTAATTGTCGTGATTTGGAGTGCAGTACACCGTGGGAATGTTCTCCCGTTTTTTCGCCTCATTTGACCATACGTTCTTAAAGTCACAGTATTCGTTAATAGATCCTGCGCCGTTGACCATTATCTCCGTCAAATTCTGCTCGTTTGCCAATGCTCTTATTCCGTTGATAAGCCATTGAGGTTTTCCCGACGTGCCCGAATCGTATACCAAGGGAGGACGCTCGGGCGCTTCCTCGCTGTATTTTCCCGTCATTCCCCATGTGTTTTTGATCCCTGCCTTAAATACCTCCGCATATCCGTAACAGTTAGCCGAAACGTCTCCGCCTACAATGACGTAATGGGTCTGACTGATAGGATTATCGGGATTGTCATAGGTAAAAAGGTAGAAATTATCCGAGCTGATTTTATCGGTAATATCCTCCTTGACCGCCTTGCTTGGATCGTTAAAGTCTATTTCTCCCGCATTTTTCACGAAATACAGCCTGCCGTTTTCTTCCGAAAGCAGATGAGAGGCGGAAGCGCTTTTAAATTCCACTACCGGTGATTCTCCGTCGGTATAGCCCTTTACAAAGCTTCCGTCTAAAAGACGAAGCTCATATTCGGGTACAAATTCCGCAATGTCGGTCTTTGCTTCCTCGGCTGCCTGAGAGGTCTCCTGCGGCAAGACTTCGATCTCCTCGGCTGCTGCCGTTTCCTCTGCTGTCGGAGAAGCCTCCTGCGGCAAGACTTCGATCTCCTCGGCTGCTGCCGTTTCCTCCGCTGTCGGAGAAGCCTCCTGGGACAAAGCGCCGACCGTGCTGCTTCCCCGAATTAAAGCCAAGCTCAAAACCGTAATTCCCAAGCAAGCCGCCGTTGCGCCTGCCGCAATTTTGATCCTTCTTTTTCCGTTTTTTTCGGGAACGGTCACGAATACGGGCTGAACCGTCTCATCTCCGTCGCTTGTCAAGCCGATTGACGCATTTTTGCCTAATTTTTCCATAACTGCGCTTTTGATCTCCTCGGAGCCTACGAGGTTTTCCGAGCCGTAGGCTGCGGCGTTAAAAAGCTTCTTTATATCCTTTTCCTTCATAATTCGATATTGTCCTTTCTTAAAATTTCACCCAGCTCCGTTCGGGCTCTTTTCAGCCAAACTCTGGCGGTGGAGCTGTTTATGTTCATTTCCTTTGCCGCCTCGCCTATCTTCTGCCCGTAATAATAATACCGAAGCAGAAGCTCCTTCCTTTGCGGCGAAAGCTGTGACAAGGCTTTTTTCAGTATTAGGCTCAGCTCCCTTTTTTCCGCATATTCCTCCGGGCTTTCCCCGTTAAAGAGGATTTCCTCGTCCAAGGGCAGCTCCTCCTTTTGTCCCCTGATAAAGTTAAACGCCTTATTTCGGGCGATTTCGCCCATATAAGCCTTTACCTTGTCTCCCTGAAGCTTATGCCTGCTGCTCCAGACTGCCAGAAAAACGTCCGAAACAAGCTCCTTGCAGTCCTCCTGCCTATATCCTATAATTCGGGAAATAACGGAGCAGACATAAGGAGTATATTTGTCGATAAGGGCGCAAAATGCTTCTGTGCTGCCGTTTTGCAGCTCTTTTACCAGATCCGCCTCCGTCAAATTCTTTCCCTCCTTATCCGACTTATTAAGGACAAGAATATTGGCAGTCATTTCAGCCATTTTATCATCTCCTAAAGTTTTTAAAACCGGTTTCTTGTCTATCATAACACAAAAATAACAAAAATGTTACACTTTTGCAAATTTTTTCATTTCAAAAAAATACAGCAGCCCATTCAGACTGCCGTAAAAATTATGCTGTGATTATACGCCCTCGGGAACGTATTCTCCCGTCCACCCCTCGGGGTAAAGCCATTCGGTAAGAGTATCTTCGCCCGTAATGCTTGTGTCGCTCTCGGAAACGTCAAGTGCTTTGCCCGAGAAGACAATATTGTACCATTCCGTTTCTCTCTCATGGAGCGTGTTTAACCATGCCGCATTTATATTGCGGTGAGGATAGCTTGAATATTCGGTTATCTTTTCTTCGTAGCTCGGATCGTCGGGATCGTTCACCATGATCACCTCGCCGTCCTTATAATAGCAGTAAGCGTCCGAGCCGCCCCACATATAGCCTGCGCTGTAAGTGGAAAAGCCGCCTTCCTTGTCTTTCTTGTAAATATGCTCGCCGTAAGCCAAATTGTCCTCGGAAGAGCTGCTTCTGCAAACCGCATAAACGCAGATCACCTCATCGCCCAAGCTGTCGGTATCGCTGAATTGATAAAAATAGAACTTGTCCTCGCCTATCTTATCGGTAATGTCGATATTTTCGCCGTTGGCGGTGAAATATACCTTATCTCCGTTTACGGTATAAGGGGGAATTTCCTCGCCGGTAGGCTCTGCGATTGTATCCATACCCTGACCGAAGCTGTATCTGCCGTTTGTTTGGCTGGTAAAGATCCCGTAGGGAAGGGCAGCCGCTGTTATAGCGGTAACTCCCACCACTGCCGCCGCAATTATAAGGATCTTTTTGCTGAGCTTTAAATGCTTTTTATTTTGAACCTGTTCCATAACCTTGCTTCTTACCTCCGAAAGTCCTGCGGACTCTGCGCCCTCGATGAAAAATTCATCGTCGGTGTAGCTGTCCATCAGTTTTGAAATCTTGATTTGTTTTTTACTCATAATTTTTTTCCTTTCACTCGGTGATTTTATCGCCTTAGCCTTAATTGTTAAGGATATGTAAATCCGCTTTGCTCCAATTGCTCCTTTAAGACCGCCTGCCCTCGGTACAGCCAGCTTTTGGCGGTGGATAGGTTGATGTCCATTGCCTCCGCTGCCTCTTTAATGGTTTGCCCGTAGTAATAATGCCTTACAAAAAGCTCCCTTTGCCTTTTATCCAGCTTATCCAAGGCTTTTTTCAGCAGAAGCCCGGTATCCGCCCTTTCTGCCTGTTCCTCTATATCCAAGGGATCGTAGATCAGTATGTCGTCTTCCAAGGGTAAAGCGTCCTTATCCTGCCTTAACAGGTC
>JAMPBF010000003.1 GCA_023666805.1 Bacillota bacterium | reverse complement strand
TATATACTATTTTATAATTAAAATCAAGTGGTATTTACGTATTTATCACGGAAAAGGGAAAGCAATGAAGGGCATTAAGATCACAGGCACGGGCAGCTATGCCCCCGATACCGTTGTTACCAACGACGATTTCGCAAAATTTTTGGAGACCACCGACGAGTGGATCTACACCAGAACGGGAATAAAACAGCGCTTTTACAGCACCGACAAGATGAATTTTCAGATGGCGGCGATTGCGGCGGAAAACGCCTTGAAAAATGCGGGGATCACCGCCGAGGACATTGACCTTATAATATTGTCCACCTGCACCCCCGACTTTTTCTATCCCAACACGGCTTGTCTTGTTCAGGGGCTTATCGGAGCGCACAATGCGGCCTGCGTTGATATAAACACCGCCTGCACGGGCTTTATCACCGCTCTCGACATGGCGAGAAGATATATCTGTACGGGGGATCACGAAAGAGTTTTGGTGGTTGCCAGCGAGTTTTTGACCAGACAGCAGGATTTTACCGACCGCAACAGCTGCTTTTTATTCGGTGACGGAGCGGGCGCCGTGGTGGTCGAGCCTGCGGACAAGCCGTTTTACAGCGTTATGGGCGCAAAAAGCGACCTGCTGGAAGCGCTCTACTGCAAGGTGGATTATGTCTGCAATATGCCGCTGGCGGGCTTTAACGACTACGAGGGCTATTTAAAGGATAAAAAATTCGACACTCCCGAAAGAAACCGCTATCTTCAAATGGACGGCAAGGCGGTCTACCGCTTTGCGGTAGACGCAATGTCCGACAGCTTTGCCAGGGTTTGCGAAAAGGCGGGGGTAAGCACCCATGATATAGACATACTTGTGCCTCATCAGGCGAATATAAGGATAATCAACGCCGCACTCAAATCAATGGATATAAACCCCGACAATGTTTACGTTAATCTGGAAACCCACGGCAACACCTCCAGCGCCTGCATACCCACCATTTTGGACGAGCTTAACCGCAAGGGACTGCTGACCGAGGGCAAAAAAATGGCGCTTGTGGGCTTCGGCGGCGGTCTCACCTACGGTTCCTTATACATGGAATTGTAAAGATCGGTATTAACCCGTAAAAAAGGACAATAATTTACATAATGTACATTAAGGAGAGCACTATGACAACTTCAGACACAAGGATCACTCAACTTTTAGGCTGCAAATATCCCATTATACAAGGCGGCATGGCGTGGATCGCCGAAAGCACCCTTGCAAGCGCAGTTTCCAATGCGGGCGGCGTGGGCTTGATAGCAGGCGGATCGGCTCCCATAGACTATTTAAGAGAACAGATAAGAAAAACCAAGGCGGCTGTGAACGGCAAGCCCTTCGGCGTCAATATCATGCTGATGAGCCCCAATGCCGATGACTTGGCGAAGCTGGTAATAGAGGAGGGCGTGCCCGTTGTCACCACGGGTGCGGGAAATCCCGGCAAGTTTATGGCGGCATGGAAGGAAGCGGGAATCAAGGTGATCCCCGTTATCCCCTCGGTGGCTCTTGCAAAGCGCATGGAAAGAGCGGGGGCTGACGCAGTGGTGGCTGAAGGCACGGAAAGCGGCGGTCACATCGGTGAAAATACCACCATGTGTCTTGTACCGCAGGTAGTTGACGCACTGGAGATCCCCGTGATCGCCGCAGGCGGCATTGCCGACGGCAGAGGTATAGCCGCAAGCTTTATGTTAGGCGCAGAGGGTGTTCAGCTGGGCACAAGGTTTTTAGCCGCCGAGGAATGTCAAATTCACTCCACTTATAAGCAGCTTGTAATAGACGCCAAGGACACCGACAGCATAGTAACAGGCAGATATACGGGTCACCCCTGCCGCAATGTCAAGACAAAATTCTCAAAAAAGCTGGCAAACGGCGAGCGGGACGGTTCGCTTACTCCCGAACAGTTTGAGGAAATTACCCTTGGCTCACTCAGAAAGGCGGTTCAGGACGGAAATCTCGACGAAGGCTCCTTCCTTTGCGGCGCAATTGCGGGCTTGGTAAATAAAATAGAGCCTGCTAAAGATATGATAGAGGAGATGTTTAATGAAGCGGAAAAGCTGCTTTCAAAATAATGAAAGTAAGAGGAAAAAAGTGGTATTTATTATAATTATTGCCATTATTGTTTTCATTCTTGCCGCCGTTCAAATTATTACCCACTTGGTAATAAGCGACCTTTTCCAAAGAGCCGAATATTCAAAATATCACATAGGCTATGATTATGACTATTTTAAAAAGGACTATCCAAGAATTAACGTAAGCTTTAAATCGGGAGAAAATACTCTGCAAGGGTATATTTACGGCAGCGAAAACGATAAGGGTCTTATCGTACTTGCTCACGGAATAGGCAGCGGTCACGAATACAGGTTAAGTGAGATAACTTGGTTTGTTGACAAGGGCTGGCGGGTTTTTGCATATGACGGAACAGGCTGCTGCACCAGCGAGGGGAATAGCATTAAGGGCTTGCCCCAATCGGCTCTTGATATGGACAGCGCATTGACCTTTATTGAAAATGACGCGGAGCTTTCAGCTCTTCCGAAGTTTACCATGGGACACAGCTGGGGCGGATATGCCGCAGCGGCAGTGCTGAATTTTGACCACGAAATTAAAGCCGCTGCAACCATTGCGGGCTACGACCGACCCATGGAGATGATGAACGAGTTTGCCGAAAGCATGATGGAAAAGGCTGCGGCGCTTATATACCCCTTTATGTGGATCGACAGCCGATTCAGCTTTGGAAACAATTTAGATATTTCCGCCGTCTCCGGCATAAACAAAAGCAATGCCCCGGTGCTTGTGATTCACGGAAAAAATGACGAGACCGTCGGCTTTGACCGTTCAAGCATAATCTCAAAAAGCGGTAAAATCACAAATCCCAATGTGGAATATTACCCCATAGAGGGCGAATACAGCACTCATATCGGAGTTTTTTTTACAGAGGAAGCAAACGAATATACAAAGCGGCTTAAAGACGAAAAAGCCGAAAAAGCCGCCGAAAAATACGGCAGCGGCGAGATCCCCGACGAATTTTCAGACGAATTTTTCAGTACCATAGACATTAAAAAAGCCACCGAGCCAAACATAGCCATGTATGAGAAGATAAACGAATTTTTTGCGGATAAATTAGAAAATAATTAGGAGGAACACTATGTCATCAGCACTAATAACAGGTTCAGCAAGAGGAATAGGCGCAGCAATCGCCCTAAGACTGGCAAAGGACGGCTTTGACGTCGCTTTAAACGACGTAGCCGAAAGATCCTTTGAAAACAACGATATTATGGATCAAATCAAGGCGCAGGGCGTTAAGTGTGAAAAATTTATCGCCGACGTTTCCGATTTTGCGCAGGTGGAGGCTATGGTAAAAGCCGTTAAGGAAGCCTTCGGCAGTATCGACGTTTTGGTCAACAACGCAGGAATAACCCGAGACGGACTTCTTGCCCGAATGAGCGAGGAAAACTACGACTTGGTGATCGGCGTTAATCAAAAGAGCGTTTACAATATGATGCGCCATGTCGCCCCCATTATGATGAAGCAAAGAAGCGGCAAAATAATAAACATGTCCTCGGTGGCAGGACTTCACGGCAACCCCGGACAGTTCAACTACAGCGCCTCCAAGGCGGCAATAATCGGCATGACCAAGTCCGCCGCCAAGGAGCTGGGCAGCAGAGGCATCAACGTCAACGCCATTGCCCCCGGCTTTATCAGCACCCCCATGACCGACCAGCTTACCGAGGAGCAGAAAAAGGCGATCCTTGAAATGATAGCCATGAAGCGCTACGGCAATGTGGAGGAAATAGCGGGCGTGGCTTCCTTCCTTGCGGGAAAGGATTCCTCCTACGTTACGGGACAGGTGATCGAGATAAGCGGCGGGCTTTCTATGTAAACTATTTGTTTAAAAGTGAAAAAATCAACGAATTGTAATATTATTGAATTTAACTATTTGTAATATTGTATAGAAAAATAACAAACCGTACAGGAAGGAAACAGATGAGAAGAGCAGTTATAACAGGAATGGGCGTTGTCAGCCCTATCGGCAACACCGTTGAAGAATTTTGGAGAAACATAGAGCAGGGCAATCACGGCTTTACCTTAGGAAAGTGGTTTCCCGACCAAAGCGAGGAATTAAACGTATTTGCGGACGTAAAAAACTTCGATCCCTCCGAATACATTGAAAAAAAGGAAAGGCGCAGAGTTGATATTATGGCTCAATACGCCGTATACGCCTCCAAAAAAGCCTTGGAGGACGCCGGCAGCGACTTTTCCGACATAGACCCCTACAAAAGAGCGGTCATTATCGGCAGCGGCATAGGCGGTCTTCACACCAGCGACGAACAGATAAACACCTATCACACCAAGGGCAACGGACGGGTCAGCGTTTTCACTATCCCCATGATGATAGGCAATATGGCGGCGGGCACCGTGGCTATCAAAACGGGCTTTAAGGGCGTCAACTACTGCCCCGTTTCCGCCTGCTCCAGCGGCGCACACGCAATCGGCGAGGCTTTTCATGCAATAAAGTACGGCACGGCGGACGTTGCTTTGGCGGGCGGCTCGGAGGAATGCAGGATAGGCTTCGCTTTTGCGGGCTTTAACAATATGCATGCCATTACAAAAAGCACCGACGTAAACAGAGCCTCCATACCCTTTGATAAGGAGAGAAGCGGCTTTGTATTGGGCGACGGCGCAGGGATTTTGGTTATAGAGGAATACGAGCACGCCAAGGCGAGAGGCGCTAAAATATATGCAGAGATAGCGGGCTACGGCGCCACCTGCGACGCTTATCACGAAACCTCCCCCGACCCAAGCGGCGAGGGCGGCGCAAAGGCAATGGAATTTGCGGTAAAGGAAGCGGGAGTGCCCTTTGAGCAGATAAATTACGTAAACGCTCACGGGACCTCCACCCCCATCAACGACCGCACCGAAACCGCCGCAGTTAAGTCGGCCTTCGGCGTTCATGCCAAAAATCTTGTTATGAACAGCACGAAATCCCTCACGGGTCACCTTCTCGGTGCGGCGGGGGGAGTTGAATCCATAGCGGTATGCCTGCAAATGCAGCACGGCTTGGTGCATGCCACCAAGGGGCTTATCGTAGACGATCCCGAGTGCGATCTGGACAACTGCAAGGGTGAAAACCGCAAAATGACCATTACGGGCGCCATCAGCAATTCCTTGGGCTTTGGCGGTCACAATGCAAGCCTTTGCTTTTTGCCCGCAGACAGATGATCAAATAATGCTAATTCCTGTTTAATATAAATTCCGCACATATTTTAAAGCGGAAACAACAGTATAAGGCAATTGAAAGGAAACCGAAATATGGAAAGAAACGAACTTTTGGAAACCGTAAAGGCGCTGACGGATCAGGTAAATAACGGCGGCTTGGACGAATTGGAGGTGGAAACCGACGATTTTCGCATCAGGCTTTCCAAAAAACCCCCTATGCCTCCATTCCCTCCTGTGGCAAATATGCCCGTAGGAGAGGTGAACATCGCTCCCAAGGCTGAAAAGAAGGAAGCGCCAAAGACAGAGGGGAAGATCATAAAATCCCCGATTATCGGTACTTTTTACGCCTCCGCCGCTCCCGGAAAGCCCCCCTTCGTGTCGGTAGGCTCTCAGGTAAAAAAAGGCGGAGTGGTGTGCATAGTTGAAAGCATGAAGCTGATGAACGAGATCACCAGCGAGTTTGACGGCACCGTTGCGGAAATTTACGTCAGCGACGCCCAGTCGGTGGAATATGACCAGCCCTTGTTCAGACTTGACTGATTATTTTAAAAAGATGCGGGATGCGACAAAAACGCTTCGATCCCGTTTTGAAAGGAAAAAGCCATGGCAGTTTTAAATCAGGAGGAGATCAAAAAAATTATCCCTCACAGAGACCCGTTTTTGCTGATAGACACCATTGAGGAAATGGAGGAGGGCAAAAGGGTCGTCGCTACCAAATATATGAAGCCCGAGGAGTTTTGGTTCAAGGGTCATTTTCCCGATTATCCCGTTGTTCCGGGAGTGCTGATGCTTGAAATGATGGCGCAGGCGGGCGCATGCGCCATGCTCTCCCTTCCCGAAAACAAGGGTAAATTAGGCTTTTTCGGCGGAGTAAAAGAAGCAAAATTCCGCCGTCAGGTAAAGCCGGGGGACACTCTCAGGATAGAGGTGGAGATAATCAAGGTCAAAGGACCCGTAGGCGTGGGAAAGGGCGTATGCACCGTTGACGGCGAAAAGGCAGTTTCCGCCGAGATTACCTTTGCCATAAAATAATGGAGCCGAGACCGTTTTGCGGTATGCGGCAAAGGATTTGCCGTTTGCTGCTGCGGCTTTCTCCCAAAATAAATTAAAGAGGATCGCTGATGTTCAGTAAAATACTTATCGCCAACCGAGGGGAGATCGCCCTCAGAATAATAAGAGCCTGCCGCGAAATGGGCATAAAAACCGTGGCGGTCTATTCCACAGCGGATAAAAACGCCCTTCACGCCCAGATTGCAGACGAGGCGGTCTGTATCGGCTCTGCCGCCACCAAGGACAGCTATATCAATACCAAGGCTATAATTGCCGCCTGTGAGGTCACGGGCGCTAAGGCGATCCACCCGGGCTTCGGCTTCCTGTCCGAAAGCAGCAGCTTTGTCCGTCTTTGCGACAAATGTCATATAAAGTGGATAGGACCTTCCGCAAAGGCAATAGACGCCATGGGCGACAAGGCCAACGCCAAAAAGACCATGCAGCAGGCAAACGTCCCCGTGGTCCCCGGCTCTGAGGGCATTATCACAAGCATCGAGAGCGCAAAAAGGATCGCCAAGGAAATAGGCTACCCCGTAATGGTAAAGGCCTCCGCAGGCGGCGGAGGAAGAGGCATACGCAATATCGAGTCCGAGGACGAGCTGGAGACCCTGATAATGGAGGCAAAGCAGGAGGCGAGGCAGTTCTTCGGCAACGACGACGTTTATCTTGAAAAATTTATAGTAAATCCCCGCCATATTGAAATACAGCTGCTTGCAGACGAGCACGGCAATGCGGTATACTTGGGCGAGCGGGACTGCTCCTGCCAAAGAAGAAATCAGAAGCTGCTGGAGGAAAGCCCCTCGGTTATTATGACCCCCGATTTAAGAAAAAAAATGGGCGAGGCTGCCGTGCGGGCAGCAAAAGCCTGCGGCTACACAAATGCGGGCACGGTGGAATTTCTCGTGGATAAGGACAGAAATTTCTACTTTATGGAGATGAACACCAGAATACAGGTAGAGCACCCGGTAACCGAAATGGTGACGGGTATCGATCTGATAAAAGAGCAGATAAAGATCGCCTGCGGCGAGGAGCTTGGCTTTAAGCAGCAGGATATTCATATAGACGGTCATGCGATAGAGTGCCGCATCAACGCCGAGGATCCCTCAAAGGGCTTCAGACCCTGCCCCGGAAGGATAGAATCCCTTCACATGCCGGGCGGCTTCGGGGTAAGAATAGATACGGCGGTGTATCAGGGCTACGAGATCCCTCCCTATTACGACAGCATGATCGCCAAGGTAATAGTAAAGGGCAGGGACAGAAACGAGGCTATCCAAAAAATGAAGGTCGCTTTGTCGGAATTTCTTATCGAGGGTATTACCACCAACGTGGATTTTCAGCTCAATCTTTTAAGAGATCAGGATTTTGAAAAGGGCGATTTCGATATAGGCTTTCTGAACCGCAAGGATCTGACAAAAAGGTAAACAGTATTTTATAAAAAAGGTGGGGACAACAATTGCTTGAGGATCTTTTTAAAGTTGTAAGGGCAAGATTTAACGATGAAGCCGAGGAGGAAAAGCCCGAAAATCCCTCCGAGGACGTGGACATACCCAAGGATCTGCTGTTTAAATGCCCGAGATGCGGCACGGTGGTGTATATGGAGGATTTTGAGAAAAACCGCAAGGTATGCGCCAACTGTAATTATCACGCAAGGCTCACTTGGCGGGAACGTCTTGAAATGACCGCCGACCCGGATTCCTTTAAGGAATTTGACGCAAATATGACGGGGAAAAACCCGATAGATTTCCCCGATTACGAAAAGAAAATAGAGGAATTACAGCAAAAGTGCGGCACTAAGGAAGCCATAGTCACCGGACTTTGCGAAATTCACGGCTACCCCTGCATAATCGGCATAATGGACAGCAACTTTATGATGGCAAGCATGGGCAGCGTGGTAGGCGAAAAGATCACGAGAGCCTTTGAGTATGCCACCGAAAACAAGCTCCCCGTTATTCTCTTTACCGCCAGCGGCGGCGCAAGAATGCAGGAGGGAATAGTTTCCCTTATGCAGATGGCGAAGACCAGCGGCGCCGTTGCAAGGCACAATCAGGCGGGACAGCTTTATATAACCGTTCTCACCGACCCCACTACAGGCGGCGTGGAAGCCTCCTTTGCCAGCCTCGGAGATATTATAATCGCCGAACCCAAGGTGCTTATCGGCTTTGCAGGCAGAAGAGTGATTCAGGATACTATAAAGCAGCAGCTTCCGGACGATTTCCAAACGGCGGAATTTATGCTGGAAAACGGCTTTGCGGATATGATAGTTGAGCGCACCATGATGAGAAGAACGCTGGCAAGACTTATGAAGCTGCATAATTACCGGCGGGACGAAAACTATACCGGTCAAGGCAAGCGCAGCGAAGGCGGCAGCCTTAATTCCTGAAAGAAAGGAAAGACATAAAGATGAACAAGCTGACGGCTACCGAAAGGCTGGCTCTGATACGAAACAAGAACCGCCCCACGGTGAGCGATTACATTCCCGTTATTTTCAACAATTTTTTGGAGCTTCACGGCGACAGGCATTTTGGCGACGATCATGCGATACTGGCGGGGATCGCCACCTTAAACAGCGTTCCCGTTACCGTTTTGGCACAGGTCAAGGGAAGAAATATCGAGGAAAACAAGCGCTCCAATTTTTCAATGCCGCACCCCGAGGGCTACCGAAAGGCTTTGCGTCTTGCCAAGGAAGCCGAAAAATTTCGCCGCCCAATAATCTGCCTTGTGGATACCCCGGGCGCCTTTTGCGGGATCGAGGCTGAAAAAAGAGGTCAGGGCGAAGCAATAGCCCGCAATCTTATGGAGTTTATGACCCTTAAAACCCCCGTAATAACCGTGGTTTTGGGAGAAGGGGGCAGCGGCGGCGCATTGGCGCTGTCGGTCTGCGACGAGCTTGCCATGCTTGAGAACGCCCTTTATTCCGTAATATCCCCGAGAGGCTTTGCCTCGATTTTGTGGAAGGACCCGGGCAGGGAAAAGGAAGCCTGCGAGCTTATGAAGATAACGGCGGAGGATCTGATGGGCTTCGGCGTCTGCGACAAAATTATCGCAGAGGCTGTAGGCGGCGCACAAAACGATATGGAGCTCACTGCGTCGAACATTGCCGAATATTTATCCGAGGCAGTTTCAAGAATTTCTAAAACTGATATTGACATAATGCTTGAAAATAGGTATAATAGGTTTAGGAAAATCGGAATGTTCGAAGAATAGCTTCGTTTTTTCCGTAAATATAAAAACACAATTATAAAAATTTGGAGGACAGTTTATCATGGTATTTGAAAAGGTGAGATCTATCATTATGGATCAGCTTGACGTTGAAGAGGACAAGGTAGCAATGGACGCCGTTATCCAAGACGACTTGGGTGCGGACAGCCTTGACATCGTAGACTTGGTTATGAGCTTTGAAGAGGAATTTGACATTGAAATTCCCGACGATCAGGTTGAAAACATCAAGACCGTAGGGGACATTGTTAAGTACATTGAGGAAAACGTAGATTGATCTGATTGAAAATATTCGGCTGCTGTGGGCAAATCGCTTGCAGCGGCTTTTTTGTCCGCAAGACATAAATAATGCCCCAAATACCTTGATTTTCACTTTTTTTTATGATAAAATTATAATACAATAAATTGAAAAAGGAGCTCCGCCTGATCAATGTCAACGTCAATGGCGGTTAAAATAAATATTTATGGAAATTGCTATTGTAATTTTATCTGCGCTTTTGCTGATCTGCTGCGGCACCTCGCTTATTATGCTGAATGTGCTTAAAAAGTCGCTTAACAAGGAGCGTATCCGCTTTGATAATTTGGCGGAAAGCGTTTTCGACTACCAAATGGAGTGGAGCGAGGATCTGTCCAAGGTTCACTTCGGAGAGAATTTTAAAAAGCTTTTGATAAGCTGCGGGATAAAGCCCGATAAAAGCTATATTTCGGAGGTCTTTTCCGATCAGTCCGGCAAGGGCTACGAGAGCGGCATATCCCTTTGCGTAAACGCATTGAGAAAAAGCGGCGTGATCTCCGAGTACTGCACCGCCGACGGCATGATGGGGCTTATACAGTGGAAAAGCGTTTCCGTGCCCCAAAAGGACGGCAAGCTCCGCATTTATTCCTTGGGCAGAGACATCAGCAGCGAAACGGTCATGCGCCGAGTTACCGACAGACTTCGGGACGATCTTATAGAGGAATTTGACTATATGAAAACCGCCGCCGCCAATGCGGAGGTGGGGCTTTTTTCGATTATCGTGGAGGGAGAATCCATATACATTAAGACAGCCTCCCGATTTTGCTCCCTGTGGGGCTTTCCCAATACCGATACGATCTTGCTGGAGCAGTTGTTTTCTCTTATGAAAAAGGAGGAGGTTCTGGAATTTCAGCATAACTTGGATTGCTTTTTATCCGGTCTGTGGGATTTTTTCAGCGCCACCGCCGCCATTAAAACCGTTCAGGGACACTATCATGTTTTTACCGTGGAATGCGGCTATAACAAGGGCGTTACCGATTACCGCCACCTTCGCACGGGCATGATCTTCGACATTACCGCCAATCGCTTAAGCATCGACCTGTCAAAGCGCAACGACCGCAGAGATCCCATAACGGGGCTTTACGACAGAAGCGGATTTATGTCCGAGGGAGATATGTTCTTGAAAATATGCAGGGAAAACGGAAAATCCGCCGCACTTGTATGCTTGCAGGTGCAAAAGCTGAGAAAGGTGTCCATGCTTTTCGGGATAGAGATGTCCGATACTCTTGCAAAGCTTTACGGAGAGACCCTCACCAGCCTTAACGATCAAAACGCCGTTATCGGCAAGGTAGGTATCGAGGATTACGCCCTTTTGATCGAGTGCGGCGACAGGCAGACGATAGAAGCCATGCTGAAAAAGCTCGGCATAGTGATCGAAAACTGCTGCAATAACGAGACCCTGCCCTCTATTCTTAAGGAGCAGTCGGGATTTGCGGCGGGAGCCTGCTTTTACGACGGCGAGGACGATATTGCCGCTCTGTACAATAAGGCAAGCGTCACCCTGTTCAACGGCAGCAAGCCCACAGGCATGATGTGCAGTTATTTTGATTCCGAGATAGAAAGCAAGGTCTGCGGCAGGGACATTGTGGAGCATGAGATCGGCGAGGCTCTTAATTTAGGGGAGCTGGAGCTTTATTATCAGCCCAAGGTGGATATACGGACCGAACAGATCATCGGTGCAGAGGCTCTTATGCGATGGAATCACAAGACCCAAGGCTTGATCATGCCCGGAGAATTTATACATATTGCCGAGGAAATGGGTATCATCACCAAAATAGACGAATGGGGAATGCTGCAAGCCTGTATGCAGAATCGGATATGGCAGGAAAAGGGCTACGATCCCATAAAGATCAGCGTGAATATGTCACAGGCGCAGCTTTATCAGACAGACGTGGTCGCCTCCGTAAGAAACGCCTTGGAGGAGTCGGGTATCTCCCCAAGCTGCTTGGAGGTGGAGCTTACCGAAACCATGGCTATGATAGATATTGACCGCACCGTGAATATACTTAATTCCTTGAAGGAGCTGGGAGTTTCGATTTCCATGGACGATTTCGGCACGGGCTATTCCTCCTTGTCGTCCTTGAAGATCTTGCCCATAGATTTGCTGAAAATCGACCGCAGCTTGGTTTACGACATAGAGACCAACAAAACCGCCCGTCGCATAACCAAGGCGATAGTGGAGCTGGGCAAGGCGATGGAGCTTACAATTTTGGCGGAGGGAGTGGAAAACAACAACCAAAGGGATATTCTGCGGGAGCTGGGCTGCGATATTATCCAAGGCTTCCTTTACAGCAGACCTCAACCCGCCGCCGTTATTGAAAAGAATTTCCTTATTCCCGCTCTGGAAGGAAAGCGGGATAACCGAATAGCTCCCTGAAAACCTCTTGTGAAGGAGAAAGCCTTATGATCACCCCACAACAGCACCGAGTGGCAGCGATCCACGACCTGTCGGGCTTCGGCCGCTGCTCTCTTGCAGTGATAATGCCTGTTTTAAGCACTATGGGAATACAGTGCTGCCCCGTTCCCACCGCCGTTTTATCTACCCATACGGGCGGCTTTGAGGATATAGTGATAAAGGATCTGACCGATTACATCAGTCCGACCCTTGCTCAGTACAAAAAATTAAATATAGATTTCGACGCAGTGTACAGCGGTTTTTTAGCATCCGCAGAGCAGATAGACCATTGTCTGGAATTTTTTTCGTCTTACAAGAACAGCCTTAAGGTGGTAGACCCCGTAATGGGCGACCACGGAAAGCCCTACCGCACCTACACCCCCGAGCTGTGCAAAAGAATGGGAGAGCTGGTGGATATAGCCGATGTGATCACCCCCAACCTTACCGAAGCGGCTATCCTGTTAGGCGAAAAATATCCCTTGGAGCTTACCGCAGGAGAAGTGAAAAGCTGGCTTGCAAGGCTTTGCAAAAGGGTGCGGGTGGCAGTGATAACAGGCGTTCCCTTAGCCGAGGGCGTGATCGCCAACGTAGGCTGCGACAGGGACACAAACGGCTTTTGGCGAGTAGACTGCGACTACGTCCCCGCCGGCTATCCGGGAACAGGGGATATTTTTGCAAGTGTGCTGACCGGGGGCGTCTTAAAGGGCGACAGCCTGCCGATAGCCATGGACAGAGCCACTGTGTTTACTCAGATCGCCGTAAAAAACACCTACAGCTACGGCTTGGAGCCGAGAAACGGCGTAATGTTCGAGCCTTCCTTAAGCTGGCTTATCAGCGGCACCGCACCCTGCGGTTTTAAAAAGCTGTAGATTGCTTCAAAAATGAATAAATTTTTTATGCAAATTGCAACAAAACATCTCCTTATAGTCAAAAACAGTAAATAAATTTAACAAAATGCAAGTTTTAAATAAAAAACTTGCAAAAAGCTCTTGACAAATGCCCCGAATTTGAATATAATATAAAACGTAGAGCAAGGGAGCTTGAGCATATCGATAACGTCGGTATGCTCAGGCTCCTTTTACTTTAACGAAAAAATTTGCAACAAAAAAATTTATCGGTTGCAAAATCCGACGTCGGATCGGAAAACGAAAGGGGCAATTAATTATGTTACCGGCAAGCATGAGTTTATTGGCGGAGACCACCAACGTGACGGAAGTGGTTGAAGAGACCTTAAACTCCACGATTTTCGGCACAACGGGCGTATGGTTTTTGATAGGCGCAGCGTTGGTATTCTTTATGCAGTGCGGCTTCGCAATGGTCGAAAGCGGCTTCACCAGAGCGAAGAATGCGGGCAATATCATCATGAAGAACCTTATGGACTTCTGTATCGGCACCGTTGCGTTTACACTGCTGGGCTTCGGCTTTTTGTGCGGTGAGGATGCGCTGTGCGGCTTTATCGGTCTGCCTACATTGGGTATTTTCACCGATTTTGCGAATTTCCCTTGGCACAATTTCGTGTTTAACCTGGTGTTCTGCGCCACCACCGCCACCATTGTTTCGGGCGCTATGGCTGAAAGGACAAAATTCTCCACCTACTGTATCTATTCGGGAATTATCAGCCTTTTGATCTACCCTATAGAGGCTCACTGGATCTGGGGCGGCGGCTGGCTTTCACAGCTTGGCTTCGTGGATTTCGCAGGCTCTACCGCAATACATATGGTCGGCGGTATTGCAGCCCTTATCGGAGCTGCGCTGGAGGGACCCCGTATCGGCAAATTCTCCAAAAAAGGCAAGCCCAAGGCGATCTTGGGACACTCTATGACCTTGGGCGCACTTGGCGTATTCATTCTTTGGTTCGGCTGGTACGGCTTTAACGGCGCAGCGGCAGCGAACAGCGACTTTTTGGGACAGATATTCCTTACCACCACCATCGCTCCCGCAGTTGCGACCTGCACCACAATGGCGTTCACATGGATCAAAAACGGCAAGCCCGATGTTTCCATGTGCCTGAACGGCTCCTTGGCGGGCTTGGTGGCGATCACGGCTCCCTGTGCGGACGTGGATGCGTTGGGTGCGGCAATAATCGGCGTTGTAGCCGGACTTTTGGTGTGCTTCGGCGTTTGGCTTTTGGATTACAAGCTTAAGGTGGACGACCCCGTAGGCGCAGTCCCCGTGCACTGCTTAAACGGCATTTGGGGCACTATCGCAGTGGGCTTGTTTGCCACCGGCAAGGGTCAGGACGGGATCACGGGCTTATTCTACGGCGGCGGCTTCGATCAGCTCGGTATCCAGCTCTTGGGCTTTGTGACGGTAGCGGCTTGGGCGGCAGTCACATGCTTCCTGCTGTTCTTTGTGCTTAAAAAGACGATAGGATTGAGGGTATCCCGCCACGAGGAGGTATTGGGTCTTGACATCACCGAGCACGGACTTGTTTCCTCCTATGCGGACTTTATTCCCGCAATGCAGGTCGAGGGCGATATGGATCACGAGCATGAGGTTGATACTCTCGAAGCGGCAAAGGCGTCCATTACCGTTGAGCATAAGCCTGCGGAAAAGGCGAACGTTCCCGTCGGCGACGTAAAGATGACCAAGATAGACATTATTACCAAAATGGAGAAATTCGAGGCTCTGAAAAATGCCCTTTACGGTATCGGAATAACGGGCATGACCGTAACCAACACCATGGGCTGCGGTATGCAGAAGGGCTCCACCGAGTTTTACAGAGGCGTTCCCATGGAGCCCAGACTTTTGCCCAAGGTAAAGGTTGAGGTAGTGGTATGCAAGATCCCTGCGGAAAAGGTTGTGGAAACTGCCAAGAACGCACTTTACACCGGCAGCATCGGCGACGGCAAGATCTTTGTATACGACGTTGAAAACGTAATGAAGGTAAGAACCGGCGAGGAAGGCTACGACGCTTTGCAGGACAACGAATAGAAAGATATACCCGCAAAAAAGATCTCCTAAATTAATAAAAAGGTGGCTGCAACAGCGGCTGCTTTTTTTATGCAAAAGTTGACACCTGCGCAAAAGTATGATAAAATAATAAAAAAGGAGATGAAATTATGGCACAAATACCATTTACCACCAACGGAAAATGCCCCAACTGCGGCAAGAAGATTTCCGATTACAACCCTAACAGTTATCTTTACGGCAGCCCAATAAAGTACTGCAAAAAATGCAAGGGCGCTTATGTGGATACGACCTACCATGAAATTGCGGTGGACGGCTTTCCCAAGGAGGAGATGAAGACCTCAACGGGCTTAAAATCAGCTCTTTTCGGACTGGCGGTATTTGTTATCTGCGGCGGCATCTTTGTTGCGGAGATCATGTTCACCGACGGATACTACAGAGTTTTTCCCGTTATGGCAGTGGTTGGCTTTATTGCCATGATCGCAGGTATCGTAGATGCCATTCGGGTAAAATCGGGCGCAAAGGCAGGCAGTATGGAAAAATTAAGACAAGAATCCATACAAAGACTGAACGATGTTCAATATGCAATGCAGCTCAGAGAATTAGGCTACAACGTTCCGCCTCAATATCTCCCCCAAGGTTATCAGCAGCCTATCCCCCAAGGCTTCATTCAGGGAGCGCAGCAGGGCATGCAGCAGCTCGATCCGTCTCAGCCCTTCCCTCAAGGCTTCGCACAGGGAGCGCAGCAGGGCGTGCAGCAGCTTGATCAGCCGCAGCCCGTCCCTCAGTACCAACAGCCGATACCCGCCCCGCAGGAGCCTGTACTGCAGGCACAGCAGCCCGAGACGGCAGACGTCAATTCCGATAATAACAACATACAGCAATAAGCAAAGCCCTCCGAAAGTGCGATCGGAGGGCTTTTCCATACGGCTTGGCACTGCGCTAAGCCTCATTTTTTTTATTGACATATTCCAGCACAATATCCCGTATTTTGTCGCTGGCTTCCTTGGCATACATTCGTTCTCTGTCGCTGAGAAACTTTTGACCGAGAACTATTTCCACCGTCTGCTGCACGATTTCGGTGGGATTAAGATTATCGATATGAGAGGTGGACTGATCCATAAGCCTTGAATTGAATACACAGCTGTTGATAATATGCCCGTCCAGAAGCCCGGAATTTTTATCTCTTTCATTCTGCACAAGAGCTCGGGAAAGGGTCGAAATGGAACGGGTGGCAATGACTTGGTCTCGGGAGGTCATTCGCAAATGAATGTTTTTTTCGTCGATTTTTTTCACAAACTCTATTTTTCGGCTGTTTCTGACGGAGGAAACCGTCGAATTGGATATGTCTATCGCTTGAAATATGGCTTCCAAAAGCTTTTCGTCGAATACCATATCCCTGTCCGCCATGGAAACGTTAAGATCGTAAATATACATTTTTCTGCCTCGCCTTTCTATCGGGATATTATTATATCATATTATACCATAAAAAAAGATTTTTGCAAGTTTTTAATAATTTTTTAAAAAGATATTGACAAAATTAAAACAATATATTATAATTAAGTTATACGGAAACCTTGTTAATATTAAGTGCGGAATCAGGAGGAAAAATGAATAATCAAGAAAAAAACAGCCTTTATGCATTATTCTTTGAACAAATTGATTATTGGAAAGACGAGAACGCCCCCGACCTTGACAGTAAAGTGCCTAACGGTGATTGGCTTATAAGTCTGTGGCTGCCTTTGCGTTACGCATTAGCATTTTACCAATCTGAGTATTGGGTAAAATGGGTGAATTGGGAACAGAAAGATGAAAACAATAAGCTTAAAAAATGCGAACGCTTTTTAACACACCTTAAGGACAATATAGAGGCCTATCTTCCTTCGGAAGGAGAGATTACAAAAATTCTGTCAAGGTTATTCGCACTGGGAAGAACCCGCTGCAACTTTATAATACTGCCGAAAAATTACAGTCGGTGGAATATCGAGCGAGGTTTAAAATACCATGATTATACCCCGCACTGGCTTTATGATAAGATGAAGGATCCCGACACGGTCGATTTGATTAAGGATTGGGTCAAGCAAGAGCAGCTGCAAATGTTTTTTTCCGATAATCAAATAGACACAGCGCATATAAGGGATTTGGCAGGCACGGGTGACGTAACCGTGCACAAAACGGGGCACATTAAAGGCCGCAAGCGAGAGCGGGATATGACCGACGTACCAACGCTTTTGCAAAACTATGTGAATATTTTAGAGGAAAGACAGCTTTTTATGCCTAAAGTCTATGAAGCGAGGGAAAGGTGGAAGAGAAATGGACAAGAATGAAGCCAAGGAAGCCGTAACAGAATATCTGCAAGCGCAGGAAACAGAATTTTACTTTCTGATCGAAAGAGAGGACAACGAGGCAGAATTGGTTGAGGAAGAAACCGATATTATATATTTCGTTGTGAAAGCCGAAGAGGTGATCAGCAAGCATATAGAGGTCGAGCTGCGCTTTGCGGAGGAGCGCTGCTGCTGTAAAACGTATTACTGTCAGCCGATAGGCGAATACGAAGACGACGGGGAGACGGCAAACCGCTTGTGTCGGTTATGCAATTACATAAATACGCAGGTTTTAAACGATCCCGTATATCAGTCGGTCATGGCGCTCGATGAAAAGTATGGAGACGTCTTTATAGGTACTAATATAAGATATGAGGTTTTAGAGAACCTCTTTGAGTATACCATGGATTATATCCTCAAATATCTTCTTGGCGTACTGAAAATATGCTGTTTTCCTCTAATTGTGTACAAAAGCTCGGCTAAGAGCTTTGATGAAGTGGCAAGCGTGATCAAAAAGCAAACGGAGAGGGAGGATACAGTTGATTTTATTTAGAGCCGAAACAGAAATAACTCTGCCGAAGGATATAAAGATCGACGAGGAAGCTGCCCGTTACGGCGCTTACGAATATCAACAACAGCTTTCGCAGTATAATGATGCGCTGATCGATTACTACGAAGCAGCGCCCTGCCGCCCGCTGGTGCAGGCAGCAACCGTATCTGCCGACAGCGTCATATTGATATATGCGGCTTATGATGAAACCATATTGAAAGCCGGAAGGATCAATGCAGATGAGGATATAAAATGTGCGTTTAAAGCTGCGGGCTTGATTTCCTGCGATGATGATATAAGAAGTATTACCGCCGCAGAGATAACAGAAACCGATTACAATCGGGCGAAGCACCAATATGTGTTCGGGACAAGCCGATTGAGGAAGCTGACAGAACGGTTCGGAATGGAGTACGGTGACTTCCACCCCTACGGCTTTGACGCAGCGGCTCATATCTCCGAGATCAGCATAAAAGACAAGGCGGAGGCGAAAAGGGAGATGAGGAAGCTGCTGCCCGATTCGGCAATGTCCGAGGAAACAGACCGCATTTTCTGCCGCAAACACCCGACCGAGATGTACTACGGTCTGCCTGTGCATTACAAGCTTACCGTACAATCGGCGGCAGCGGCGGACGAAATGGTTGATTTTCTCGTTTCCTGCCTGTACAAAAATAACCGAATACTTAGCAGGAGAATAGTAAAGGTTTATAACATCGACGGGAATCAACGTTTTGACGTTCAAAGCTTCCAATCCCTTTTGAAATGCAGCAGGGGCAGCTCCGTAATGCTCATGCTCAGCGGAGACATTTCCACCGAGGCGGAGTACGCCTCGCAGTATCATTATATTTCGGATCTGCTGGCGGAACACATAAAGCAGTATTCGCAGAATATTCTGTTCTTTTTTGCAGAGAACAGCAGCCACCCGGGCTTTGCCGGACAGCTTTTGGGAAAAATTGACAGCGAGCTGGATATAATCGAGATAAAGGAAGGCACAGGCAATTCAAGACAGGCGTTGTCTTATTTCAAGCTTCTTTTGTCTCAGTCGAATATGTCGGGGTTTTATGACAAGGAGGACGTGATTTTTGAAAAAGGGAAATTCTACTGCGCTTCGGAGGTTCGCACCAAGCTGAATCAATGGCAAAAGGAACGGCTGAAGGACAGAGTTTACAGCGCTTATGATCAAAACGGCTTGGCGCTGAAGATCGACAAGAAAATTTCCGAGAAGGGCTCTGCCTACGATGAGCTTGCGTCTATGGCGGGACTTACGGAGGTAAAGCAGATAATCAAGGACATCATAGCCGCTTACAAGGTGCAAAAGCTTCGCAGCGGCTACTATGATTCAAATGAAGCCCCCGCCCGCCACATGATCTTCAGCGGCAATCCCGGGACTGCAAAAACCACCGTGGCAAGGCTTATGACCGAGATCATGAAGGAAAACAACATTCTGCAAACAGGCGCTTTTGTCGAGGTAGGCAGAGCCGATCTGGTGGGAAAATACGTAGGCTGGACCGCAGGATTGGTCAAAGACGCCTTTTGCATGGCTAAGGGCGGCGTGCTGTTTATAGACGAGGCTTACTCGCTGGCGGACGATTCCCGCTCCTTCGGAGACGAAGCGATCAACACTATCGTGCAGGAAATGGAGAATAAGAGAAGCGACGTTATAGTGGTTTTTGCAGGCTATCCCGAGAAAATGAAATTTTTTTTGGAAAAAAATGAGGGACTTCGCAGCAGGATCGCTTTCCACGTCAATTTTCCCGATTATTCTCCCGAGGAGCTGATGCAGATCATGGATAAGGTGCTTAGAGAAAGAAAATTCACCGTTACCGACGAGGCAAGAAGCAAAATAGCGGGTATCTTCAAGCAGGTCTGCACCCGAGAAGAATACGGCAACGGGCGTTTTGTGAGAAACCTTTTCGAGCAGGCGGTGAACCGTCAGGCGTCGAGAATATCCGAAGCGGCGGGAAATACGGTAAGCCGAGAGCTTCTCTTTGAGCTGCGGGCGGAGGATTTCGACACAAACGTAGTCAGGCAGTACGAAAAGATGCAAAATTTAAAAATAGGCTTTGCGTCTTAAACAGCGGCATTACATAAAATATCCGAAAAGCTCCGAATCGGCCTCGGGGCTTTTTATGTCTTTACAAATCCGGATAAATATGGTAAAATAAATGCAGAGCAAAAAAGACCTTCAAAAACCTGTATGTCAACCGACGTTGCGTATAAGGGCTTTGGAATAGGAGCATAATCTGTATGGAATTGAACATAGTCCTTGTAGAGCCCCAAATTCCCCAAAACACGGGTAACATAGCCCGCACCTGCGCCGTTACGGGGGCAAGGCTTCACCTTGTAAAGCCCATGGGGTTTTCGATAGACGACAAAAAGCTGAAGCATGCGGGGCTGGATTACTGGCACTTCTTGGATATAAGCTATTACGAAAGCTTGGAGGATTTTTTCGCCAAAACCGAGGGAGAATGTTTTTACTACTCCACCAAGGCGGTAAATACCTATTGCGACGTAAAATATCCCGATAAATGCTATATAGTTTTCGGCAGAGAGGACAAGGGCCTGCCCGAGGAGCTGCTGTATCAAAACAGGGAGCATTGTGTACGGATCCCCATGATAGACGAAGCGAGAAGCCTTAATCTTTCCAACAGCGCCGCCATAGGAGCGTATGAGGTGCTGCGGCAGTGGGGCTTCCCTCAGCTTCAAAATCAAGGTCAGTTAACCCAATATATCTGGACGGCAGATAACAATAATACTTAATAAAGGAGAAAAACATGGCAAAGGTAAAAATCATCACCGACAGCGGCTGCGACATTTCAAAGGAGGACGAGGCACGTTATAAGATCGATATAATGAGCTTTGACATCGTGTTAGGCGACCGAACCTTTGTTGAAAGGAAAACCGTTACCAACCAAGAATTTTACGAGATCATTGACAAATCTCCCGAGATCCCCAAGACAAGCCAAATAACCACATACCGTTTTGAGGAAAAATTCAGGGAATGCGTCAAGGAGGGCTGCGAGGACGTTATTGTGACCCTCATCAATTCGGCAGGCTCACAGACCTACGCCAATGCGGTTCAGGCTCTCGAAAATCTTACCGAGACAGGGGAAACGGGCAACACAAAAATACACATTTTGGACAGCCACAGCTATTCCCTTGGCTACGGCTACCCCGTTGTGGAAGCGGCAAGGAAGCTGGAAAGCGGTCAGTCGGTGGAGATGGTTCTGTCCTTTATGGTGGATTGGTTCAACTGCTGCGAGGTGCACATTATCGGCTTTAATCTCAGACACATGAAAAAATCGGGCAGAATAAGCGCCGCTTCTTCCTTTTTGGGCGAAATGCTGTCGTTAAAGCCCGTTATTTCCCTTATAGACGACGAAACACAAGTGGTCAAAAAAAGCAGAGGCGAAAAAGCCGCAGTTTTGGACGCTGTTCAATATATCAGCGAAAGAATGATCCCCGAAACCCCTTGGCACCTGCTCACCACCACCGCCCCCGAAATGGAGGAGCTGCTGCGCAAGACCATGACCAAGAAGGTAGGATACGAACCGACGCTTCAGGAGGAGTGCGGAGGCGTTGTGGCGTGCAATGCGGGACCTTGCTTTATCGGGGTGATAACCAAGGGTAAACCGAGAAGATAACATTGTGAATTTTTTCTCAAAAATATCCCGAATTTTTGGAAAATCCCCTTGAAAAAATTGTAAAAATCTGCTAAAATAATAAGCAGTGATGCCGGGACGGAATAAAGGTATAAGAAACCCGATTTTTCGCCTTTTTTATCAAAAATAAAATTTTCATAAAGGAAGGTATTAAAATGAGCAAGCTTAACAAGAAAAATGTGGAAGACCTTAACGTAAAGGGCAAGTATGTCCTTGTCCGCGTGGACTTTAACGTGCCCCTTAAGGACGGAAAGATCACCAATGACAACAGAATCGTTGCCGCTCTTCCCACAATCAACAAGCTGGTTGAAAACGGCGCCAAGATCGTGCTTTGCTCCCATTTGGGCAAGCCCAAGAACGGCCCCGAGGCAAAGTTCTCTTTAAAGCCCGCTGCCGACAGATTGGCTGAGCTGGTAAAGACCAAGGTGGTATTTGCTCCCGATGACAGCGTGGTAGGCGACAATGCCAAGAAGGCTGTTGAAGCAATGAACGAGGGCGAGATCGTAGTCCTTGAAAACACCCGTTTCAGAGGCGCAGACGAAACCAAGAACGGCGAAAATCTTTCCAAGGAGCTGGGCGATCTGGTTCACAACGAGATCTTCGTTATGGACGCATTCGGCTCTGCACACAGAGCTCACGCTTCCACCGCAGGCGTTACCAAGTTTGTTAAGGAAACCGCTGTGGGTTACCTTATGAATAAGGAGATCGAATTTTTGGGCAATGCGGTTGAAAATCCCGTTCGTCCCTTTGTTGCGATTTTAGGCGGCGCAAAGGTTGCGGATAAGCTGAACGTTATCAGCAATTTGCTTGAAAAGTGCGACACCTTGATCATAGGCGGCGGCATGGCTTATACCTTCCTTAAGGCAAAGGGCTACGAGGTGGGCAAATCCCTTGTTGACGACGAAAAAATAGATTACTGCAAGGAAATGATCGAAAAAGCCGAAAAGAACGGCAAGAAGCTTCTTCTTCCTATCGACACCACCATTGCGGCAGGCTTCCCCGATCCTATCGACGGACCTATTGAGGTCAAGACAGTGGATTCCGACAAGATCCCCGCAGATATGGAGGGTCTCGACATCGGACCTAAGACCATGGAGCTGTTTGCAAATGAAGCAAAGGCAGCCAAGACCGTTGTTTGGAACGGACCTATGGGAGTATTTGAGAACCCCATTCTTGCAAAGGGCACCATTGCAGTGGCACAGGCTCTTGCAGAAGCGGACGCTACCACCGTTATCGGCGGCGGCGACAGCGCAGCGGCAGTCGTACAGCTGGGCTTTGCGGACAAGATGAGCCATATCTCCACAGGCGGCGGCGCATCTCTCGAATACCTTGAAGGCAAGGTTCTTCCCGGCATTGACGTAATTCAGGATAAGTAATGGGAATTGGGCGGTTTTTTCCGCCCTTTTCACGTATAGCAGGCGGCAAAATTTTTGCTGCACGCCGCTGCCGATCCGCACAGAGCGACCGCGGCGAACGGATATGCGTAATTAGAATAAAGCTTATGAGTTTATAATATGAAACAGAATAGGAGATAATAAAATGAAAAAGTCAGTAAGAAAAGCAATAATCGCAGGCAACTGGAAAATGAACAAGACCCGCCCCGAGGCAAAGGAGCTTATCGAAGCTATGAAGCCTTTGGTAGCCAATGCAGGCTGCGAGGTGGTCATCTGCACCCCCTACACCAACCTTGAGACTGCCGTAGAGCTTACCAAGGGCACTAACATAAAGGTAGGCGCAGAAAACGTACACTTTGAAAAGAGCGGCGCTTTCACAGGCGAAATTTCCGCCGATATGCTCACCGAGATCGGCGTCGAGTACGTAATTATCGGTCACAGCGAGCGCAGACAGTATTTCGGAGAGACCGACGAGACCGTAAACAAGAGAACCAAGGCTGCCCTTGCCGCAGGCTTAAAGCCCATAGTTTGCGTAGGCGAGCTTCTTTGGGAGCGGGAGTGCAACATCACCGAGGAGGTTGTGGGCAGACAGATCAAGCTTGATTTCTACAGCGTATCCGCCGAGGACGTTAAAAAGTGCGTGATCGCTTACGAGCCCGTATGGGCTATCGGCACGGGCAAAACCGCCACCGCAGACCAGGCGGAGGAGGTATGCGCATTTATCCGCAGCAAGCTTGCGGATCTGTACGGCGCAGATACGGCGCAGGCTGTTACGATCCAGTACGGCGGTTCTATGAACGCAGGCAATGCGGCAGAGCTGCTTGCCAAGGAGAATATCGACGGCGGTCTTATCGGCGGCGCAAGCCTTAAGGCTCCCGATTTTGCGGAGATCGTCAAGGCGGCTGCCAACGGTTGATTTTCGCTTAATGCAGAATGAAGATAATTCCGATATTAACGGGCATTGCTTTTCTGCTTGCCCTGACCGCCTGCGGCGTGCAAGAGGGGCAATGCGAAGCTTCGGTCAAGGAAGCCTTTTCGGGTCTTAAACTCAATAAATCAACGGAATTTGCCAATCGCTATAAGCCCTACACTCTTAAGGATTTGGAGGAAACCTGCGACGTCATTGTAATAGGCGCTTATGCGGGAGATACGGAGCAGAAGGAATCGTATTTATACGATGAGCAGGCGGAAAGGGATACCCTTGTCAATGTAATAACCTATGGCAGCATAGAAGTGTCCAAGGTCTTTAAAGGCGACTTTAAAGAGGGCGATCTCATAAATGTGGCTCAGGAATATGCGGTAATAGACAATGAATATATTACCTTCAGCGAGCTGACGCCCATGCTGGAGGGCGATACATGGCTGTTTTTCCTTTTTAACAATTACGACAGCGGTATCTACTACTGCTTGGGAGACTGCGACGGACGCTATCCCCTAAAGAATACGGCTTACCGAAGAAACGCCTTGACGGAATACGAGGATTTAGGCGTTTTTGAAAAGGAAAGCTTCAACGAAAAAATTTACGGCGAAATACTTGAAAAATACGAATTTTAACAAACAGAAAGGATCAGCAAATGAAAGCAAAAAAACCTATTTTATTGGTAGTAATGGACGGCGTAGGCTACAGCAAAACAGGTCTTGGGGACGCAGTTACCTTGGCTAACACTCCCACACTGGACTGGCTGCTGAAAAACTGCCCCAACACAAGGCTTAAGGCTCACGGCGGCGCAGTGGGACTGCCCTCCGACGACGATATGGGCAACTCCGAGGTGGGACACAACGCCATCGGCTGCGGTCAGATCTATTCACAAGGCGCAAAGCTTGTAAACGAATCTATCGAAAGCGGAAAAATGTACGGCTCCGACACATGGCAGGAGGTAGTTGGCAACGTTAAGAAAAACGGCTCCACCCTGCATTTTATCGGGCTTCTTTCCGACGGCAACGTGCACAGCAACATTTCTCACCTTTTTAATATGCTGGAGCAGGCTAAAAAAGAGGGCGTAAGCAAGGCAAGAGTTCACATTCTCCTTGACGGACGGGACGTTCCCGCCACCAGCGGACTTATATATGTGGAGCAGCTGGAAAACAAGCTGGCGGAGCTTAACGGCGGCGGCTTTGACGGCAGGATCGCCAGCGGCGGCGGCAGAATGAAGGTCACCATGGACCGCTATCAGGCTAACTGGGGTATGGTGGAGCTGGGCTGGAAAACCCACGTAAAGGGCGAGGGCAGACAGTTTGCAAGCGCCAAGGAGGCGATAGAGATCTATCGCACGGAAAACGACGGCATAATCGATCAGGATCTTCCCGCCTTTGTTATAGCCGAAAACGGCAAGCCCGTAGGTGCAATCAACGACAAGGACAGCGTAGTGCTTTACAATTTCAGAGGCGACCGCGCCATCGAGCTTTCCATGGCGTTTGACAACGATGTGTTCACCTTCTTTGACAGAGGACCCAAGCCCGATGTGATCTATGCGGGAATGCTCCAGTACGACGGCGATCTGAAGCTGCCCAAGCGCTATTTGGTAAGCCCTCCCGAGATCAAGGACACCCTGTCCGAGCTGCTGGTTGACAACGGCTATAAGCAGTACGCAGTCAGCGAAACTCAGAAATACGGTCATGTTACCTACTTCTGGAACGGCAACAGAAGCGCCAAGTTCAGCGAGGAGCTGGAGACCTTTAAGGAGATCCCCTCCGACAACGTAAGCTTCGATCAGCGTCCTTGGATGAAATCGGCGGAAATTACCGACGATCTTATCGAGGTAATAAAGAGCGGCGAGTATGACTTTATCCGCTGCAACTTCCCCAACGGCGACATGGTGGGTCACACCGGCAGCCTTGAAAGCACTATAATCGGCGTTGAAAGCGTTGATCTGGGACTTTCCAGACTTAAAAAGGTCTGCGACGAGTGCGGCGTGACAATGCTTGTTACAGCCGACCACGGCAATGCGGACGAAATGCTGGAAAAGAACAAGAAGGGCGAAATTGCCGTAAGAACCGCCCATTCCCTTAATCCCGTTCCCTTTATCATCTACGATAAGGACGAAAAGTATGAGATCAAGCCCTCCGACAATTACGGCTTGGCTAACATTGCCCCCACCGTTGCGGCAATGTTCGGTCTTAAAGCGCCCGATTGCTGGGAAGCTTCCATGATTTGAACGGTAAACGCCTTTGTATAACCGAAAACCGATCGCTTTTGCGGTCGGTTTTGTGCATTTAATAGGTAAAGTGAAAAATTTTTTTAATAAAAGTGTTGTAATTGTTGAGAAAATGTATTATAATTAGTATGTATAATAGTATTACTATACGGTTATCATTATGGAAAAGGAGCTTCTGCAATGGGTGAAACAGGCATTAAGGGAATTGTTCTGGATAAAATATCGCTGAATGTGGCAAATATCGCATTTATGCGAAAGTTAGAGGAATTTGACTGTGCTGTCGTCATGGACGAGCAGGGCAACGACAAGCAGGGCAAGGCCGAATTGGCAGTGTCCCGTATTTTGCTGAACAGTGAAAAGCCGTCGGTGCTGATAATAACCACCGAAAAGCTGATGTATATGTGGTATCAGACCATGCTGCTGGGTATCGGGGCGGATTTCAAATTTATTACCTCCAATCAGAAAAGCATCAACTACTTTTCGCCTAAGATCTGCAATCTTTACATAGCCGGCGAAACTGCCGGCGGCAACCCCGTTTTTGAAAAAATAAAGCAGGCGCAGCTTGTTTGGGATCTGGTTATAATCGACGGAGGTCTCTCCAAGGGCGGACTGAACACCGATTTGATTTTAAACTCCTTCGATATAAAAACAAAAAAATTAGTGGTATTTTCGGGTTATTTAAAGCAGGAGGCGAATGCGGCAGGCAAGCTTTCGCAGCTTCCCGAAAAATTTCTTGCGGACAGCGCTAAGGCACAGTATTTTTCAAAAAATTTCGCAGACGCATCGGTTATGGAATTTAAGCTGTCCTCTCCCTTTATCTGCAATTACACCAAGGAAAGCCTTGCCACTCCCGAGGTAAAGACCGTAGAATACGAATACAACAAGGAGATCCTTCAGGCGAGAGAGGAGCAAAATATCTCCCCCACCTATAATTACGGCGGCAATATTTTTGAGGAATTGACCTTGGATATGCGCAAGCTGTATAATCTTGACAAATACGACGATCAGGTCACCACCACTCTGAGAGAGTTCGACGGAAAGCTAAACGCTTATTTAAACGAGGTATCTGCGGTTTTGGAGGATCCCGACGCAAGGATCATAACCTATTTTTCCTCCGATAGGACCTTGGAATATGTGTATAAGATCCTTTGCTCGACCGTGGTGGGGCTGAAAAGCGTCACCGCCGTTAAAAAGAGCAGCTTTTACCGCATAAGCGAAACCGCAAAGGGCTTCGACTGCGGCAGCAGCGACGACGTTAGGATCGTGCTCTCGCTTGACGATCAAAACGAGCAGTGCTCCCTTTTAAGCACCGTCACTCACGTAATAAACTATGAGCTCCCCAACAGCCCTTTAACTCTCCACAGACGGTTCAGACAGGGCGGCAGAAACGGATTTGCCAATCCCGAATTTATTGTTTTCAGAGACAGCAGAGATCAGTTCGACGGCAGAATGCTGAAAATGGTTTTGGCTTTGAATTTCAGCAGCAGCTTCAACCGCTCGGTTCCCGAGAGGAGCATTTATATGTTTGTAAAGGGCGTCGAGGAAATATTTGCGGAGCTTATTTGCAGACTTGACAATGTGGAAAAGCTAAACGGCAGCGATATGGCTCAGCTGGCAGCGGAATTTAACGTCAGGGAAGCCCCCGATAAGGCAATGGGCGCTGTTTGCCGCCGCAGAGATGCGATAAAGACAGCCTTCGGTCTGCCCGGCGGACGCTCCAATAAGGCGGAAATAACCGAAACGCTGACAAAAAAGCTCGGCGAGCTGCGCCGGGGCTGTTGCTGCTACGATTCCGGCGGAGCGCTTGTTTCCAAGGAATACAGCATTGAGGACAGCAAGGATTATAAGGATATAGAGAACGGTCTCGCCTCCGAATCCCTTGTAAAGCAGCAAGCGGCGGCAAGAAAAGAGCTGGATAAATTCAGCGAAAGCAAAAATATTTACGGCGCTTTAGCGGAGATCGAAGAAAAGGACAAAGCCATGGTTTACTACTGTGCATGGCGTTATCTTGCGGAAAATCGCAGCTTGGGAAAAAATTACAACGAGTTTCTCAAAGAAATTTTCGAGGAGGTGATCTGAAATGGCTGAGAAGAGCATAATCGAGCTGGTGGGCGACTTTTACCAAGCCCACATGAACGGCGAGGAGGAATTGAGGACCACCGCCCTTGTAAAGATCGAGGAGCAGGTAAACAAGGGCTACACCGACGGTTCTGTTTTGGCGGATTACTTTAACGATATTTTAAGCGGAAGAACCGGCTATAACGCTA
This sequence comes from Bacillota bacterium, assembly GCA_023666805.1. Lineage (GTDB taxonomy): Bacteria > Bacillota > Clostridia > Oscillospirales > Ruminococcaceae > Ruminiclostridium_E. The sequence goes on along the minus strand of JAMPBF010000003.1, from coordinate 14,983 downwards.
CTCTGAGCATATCCGACTACCCCAAGGAAAGTATTATTCGAGAGCTGTTTCAGAACGCCTTGGGCTGTCATTATAAGGACGGCGATATAAAGATCGTGGTGGATTTTCTCCAGGGCAACAAGATCACCATTTCCTACAACGAAGTGGGCTTCTCCATGGAGGATATACTCTACTATTTGAGCTTCGGCATGAATAACGGCGACACCACAAGAGAGGGTCGCTTCGGAATAGGCGCAAAGAGCGTATTTTTAAACGTAAATGCTCTGTCGGTGCGCTCCAATAATTTCAGCTTCAAGATCATCAACGACGCTCAAAAGCTTCATATCGAAAACCTGAATTTGAAAAGCGACGTTTTCAACGGCACAAAGATCACCTTGGACTTATCCAGCGCCGAATATCAGCGCATTTTGGATAACTTCCTGACCCTGACCGAGAAAAAGGGCGATTACATCAATATGGTGGAGCTGTGCTTTGCCTTTAACAGAAAGTACCTGATGAAAAGCACCCTGTCCCTTAACGACAGCACCGTTAAAACGGTGAACATCGCCGTTTCTCAGGACGGAAAGGTAAATAACATATACCGCGTGGCTCTTCATCAGAAGGACGAAAAGGATATAGCCAAAATACGCTTTTATCACAACAACAAGAGCCTTGTTGACTTTTTGCATTACGAAAAGGAAGGCTTTGTATATCTTGTGCCCTTTGCCGTTGCCAACGCAAAGAGAGATAACATTATAAACCTGTTAATGTCCAAGTACAACTATTTCTCCACCTACGAATTAACGGGCTACATAGGCGCAAACAACGATAAATTCGTAGACGAAAAGCTGTCCGCCTTCTTCGTCAGCGTGCCCAACACCTGTATAACCCACAGCCGCACCGGTATTCGCTACGATAAGGAGGAGGCTGTTTCCAAGGCTTTGGAGCGCGATATTCCCGCAATTCTCAAGGAATACAGCAAGTTCTTCGTTTTGGAGCTTAAGCAGATACCCGACAGCGAGTATTACTATATGGCGCCCCGTTCCTACGCCTTTGATTTCTTCAACAGCTATATGAAAACCAGCCGTTACACTGAAAAGATCAAGGATTCCTTCATTACGGGCGTGTCTATCCAGTTTCCCGGCGAAAAAACGCCCGTTTCCTACGAGCAGATAAGAGAGCATGGCTTCAAAAGCCTTACCTGCAACATTTCCGGCACACGCCACAAAGAGGGCTCGGCTCGCCGTGAGTTTATAGACAGACCCATTGAAATGATGAAGGAAAGCCTTAAGGAGCTGCCCGACAAGGCTTTGTATGCGGGCTACGAGTGGGAAAACGAGGACGGCTCGGAAAAGGGCAGAGAATACCGCTACGAATTTGTTAAGGGCGGCAATACCTTCGTTATCACCTCGGATCATGACGGCGGATACTCCGACTTTGAGATGTTCAGCTCCTTCTCCAGCGTTATCGGATTTTATCTTCCCACCCTGCTGGAAGAGGACTGCGTAAAGGACGAGGAAGCCTTGGGCAAGATTTTAAAGCTCTTTGACGACTGCGCCGGCGAGGACTATACCTTGACCATGAAGTATTACCGTCTTCACTTTGACAGAGGGGACGAGAATCATTCCTTCGAGATCTCCAAGATAAAGGTAAACAATATCAAAAACGCTATGGACATTTTGGAGGCTCATGAAAGACGCTTTAGCTCCGCTCAGAATTTCAAGGACGTTTCCCTGCTTATGGTGGCGTCGTTTACACAGGGCAAGGATCAGATGACCTTCCTCCGTCAGATCAAGGAGCAGGGCGGCAGGGTCGATATTATCCTCGACTTTAACGGCAAGCCCCGTTTCCAGGCTTACGGCAAGCAGTTTATGATCCCCGCCAGTCTTACCGATTCGGATATACTGGAGATCATGGACGATCCCTCGGTGCTTATCGAATCGGGCGCTTTAAGCGGCAGAAAGTTTAGCTTTGAATATGAAAAGGCGGTATACTCCCTCGATAAGTCGGAGGTCGCCAACTTAATGACGGATTACGCTTCCTACGCCGAAACCGAGGAAATAATGAACGGTCTGTATGTCAGCAACCTTAAGTATGACGGCGTCGCATTCCTTGCCGCCGATGACAAAACAGTCTGCATCAAGCACTTCGGACAGCCCGTTTCCAAGAAGGAGCGGGAGAAAACGACCAAGTATGTTGTTCTCCGAGACGATCTCAACAAGTCCGAATTTGCCTCTATGGTGGAATACATTATTTCGGGCGAGGACAACGGCATTTTGAACCGTTTCTTCAGCCGCACCAAGGAGCCTAACCGCATTATTCCCGATCAGGTATCCTTAAAGTACAGAAGAGCTCCCGTTCTTGACAAGGACGAATTTGGCTTTGCAATGGAGATCTACGACTCTATCAAGGATCAAAAGGAGCTGGGCAGCTATAAGAGCTATTTCGCCAAGGACATCAGCGGAAGACTGTACGGCTACGGCACTTGCTGCAGCGTCTGCGGAGAGGGGATAAGCTACAACATCAACGCCTACGATTTGGCTGATTACTCCATAGACGTAATGACCGAGGACGGCGAAAAGCGCTTCAATTTCTCCCTGTATCTTTGCCTGAACCACATTGCTGATACCTGCGGCTGGTTTATCAGGGAGCTGTCGATAGGCGGAATGGATCCCTTCAGATGGCTTGAGGAGGTAGTTTCCTGTGATTCTATCCCGCCCGAGTTTTTCATCTGCTCTATCAAGTACACCCCGCATTTGATATATGACGTTACTCCCGAAAACAACGGAAAGGTTTCCGAGGTAGTGGCAGCCGAGCCTAATACCCTTGAATTTCGTCTTACTCCCCTTATGGCTGCAAAGTGGGTAATTGACAACCGCAGTGAAAATTGATCCGCTGTTGTTCAAATTTAATTCAAATTTAAAAATTAGGGAAAAATTACCACTTTTTTGTGGAATAAAACGATCAACTAAATGTAGTGTACCAAAAAATCATTTATACAATATCTTCCATTTTTCTAAAGAACTTCCAAATCGGAAGTTCTTTTTTTGTACAATTTTAACAAATTTCAGTCCTAATTTTTTTCGTTTTTTACTTTGGTAAAAGGTTGATTTTTAGCGCCGAGTGGTGTATAATCTAACTAAAGTGGTGTTTTGGACACTTTTGTGGTGGAATTTTCATAAACGGAAGCATCGGGTCAGGGAAGACCCCGAGAAATGACCGAAAAAACGAAAAGAAAGGGGTGGATAAAATGCGGGGCGAATTTAAGAGCACATTGGACGCCAAGGGCAGAATGAATTTCCCCGTAAAGCTCAGGGAAGAGCTTGGCACCTCCTTTGTCATTTCAAAAACCATCGGCGAAAGGTGTATCAAGGTTTATTCAAAAGAGGATTGGGATCTGCTGGTGGAATCCATAAGAAAAATGCCCCAGGTCAAAACTGCGGAAATACAGCGCTTTATATTCGGCAGCGCCTTTGAGGTCGAACCGGACAAGCAGGGCAGAGTGCTTATCCCAAGCCCCCTTCGGGAATATGCGGAGCTTAAGACGGACATAGTAATAGTAGGTCTTGAGGGCAGAGCGGAAATTTGGGACAAGCAGAGGTGGGATGGCTTTAACAGCTCGCTTGATATGGAACAGCTTATGGCTGCTGCAATGGAGATGGAGATTTAATGGAATTTTCGCATAAATCCGTGCTTTTGAAGGAAAGCGTCGAGGGCTTGAACATAGATCCCTCGGGCACTTATATAGATTGTACCGCAGGCGGCGGCGGCCACAGCTTGGAAATAGCGAAAAGGCTCCGAGGCGGAAGGCTTATCTGCTTCGATAGGGACAGTGAAGCCATAGAAGCCGCAAAAATACGCTTAAAGGACTACTCTCCCATATTCGTAAACCGCAATTTTGCGGATATGAAGGAGGTATTGAGAGAGCTTGGGATAGAAGGCGCAGACGGAATTTTAATGGATCTGGGAGTAAGCTCTTATCAGCTGGACAACAGGGAAAGAGGCTTTTCCTATCACGACGACGCCCCCCTCGATATGCGAATGAGCGGCGAGGGCGAAAGCGCAAGAGACGTGGTAAACGAATATGAGGAAAAGGAGCTTATACGGATCCTGCAGCTTTACGGCGAGGAAAAATTTGCCGCAAGCATTGCAAGAGGCATAGTCAAAGCCAGAGAGCAGGCTCCGATAGAAACCACCGCAGAATTGGCTGAAATAATCAGAACGCACGTCCCCGAAAGGGTCAGAAACGAAAAAAATCCGTGCCGCAAAACCTTTCAGGCGATAAGAATAGAGGTAAACCGAGAGCTTGACGCACTTCAAACCGCATTGTCGGACGGCTTTGAGCTGTTAAACAAGGGCGGCAGAATGGCGGTCATTACCTTTCACTCTCTGGAAGACAGGATAGTGAAAAACGCCTATCGGGAATACTGCACGGGCTGTACCTGTCCGCCCGAATTTCCCGTTTGTGTTTGCGGGAAAAAGCCGAGAGCGGCGCTTGTCAACAAAAAGCCCGTTACCGCATCCGAGCAGGAGTTGGAGGAAAATCAAAGAAGCAGGAGCGCAAAGCTTCGGATACTGGAAAAGCTGTAATACCGATTCCCGTTTAAAGTACAAATCGGCGAGCGGTATAAAGGAAGGATAAAGCAAGGGAAGCCTGCGGAAGCTTCCCCGAGGAAGGAAAAACGATATATGTACGCATACAATAAAACCAGTGCCGCTTACGATCTGAATTACTTTGACACCGATGAAAACGCTGTCAGAAAATCGCAGCGGCGCAAAGCCCAAAGCGATCATATAAAGATGCACAAAACCTCCGTTTCCAAATCGGGAAACTGGTTTAAGATAATAGTGTCGGTGGCATGCGTCACGGTCCTTGCCTTTGCCATGATAAACTGCAAGGCGCAAATATCCGAGATCTCCACCGAGATCAGCTCCAAATCCTCCGAGCTTGAAAAGGCTCAGGAGGAGAATGTCCGCTTGCAGGCTCAGCTGGACAACATGGTCACCTTGGGAAAGGTGGACGAAATAGCCACAGGCACCTTGGGGCTTCAGAAAACCTCCAAAAATCAGGTGTACTATGTTGCCGTATACGACCGCTCCATGGTTCAGGCGGCGAAAAAGGAGACCAATGTTTTCGTGTCGCTTCAGAATTGGTTTGACGGAGTATTGGAATATCTCGGCTTTTAGCACAATATAATAATTCAGGACAAGAAACCGGTATGGCGGAAACGTCTGTATCGGTTTTTTAAGGCAGATGACAACCGCTGTTGTATTATTATCGGATACGCTACCGAACAGTGAAAGGAAAGGGATCGGCTATGGCGGCTAACACACCCTCGAAGAAAATGACAAGACGCGTTTATATAGGCGTTTTTGTGGCTGTGCTTATTTTTACCGTATACATTGGCTTCAACTTATTTAACATATCGGTGCTTCAATCCGAGTATTACCGCTCCAAGGCCAACGGACAGCAGCTTGACAGCTTCACGATAAACGCCAACAGAGGCACGATTTACGATTCCACCGGAAAGATCCTTGCGCAAAGCTCCACCGTTTGGGACGTAATTATAAATCCCGGTTCGATACAGGAGTTCGACAAGGATAAAACCGAGCTGATTTGCAAAAAGGTGGCTGAAATATGCGACGTGGATTACAATGATCTGCTGAATACCTGTCAGACCAGCAAGCTTCGCTACGTTAAGGTAAAAACCAAGGTGGGCAAGGAGATCTACGACAAGATAACCGCCTTGAGAATAGACAACGAGCTTGCCAGATACTCGATCTATACCGAGGAGAACACCAAGCGGGATTATCCCAACGAAACCTTGGCGGCGTCCGTTATCGGCTTTACCAATTATGACGGCGACGGCGTTTACGGCGTGGAGGCGTATTACGACGAATATCTGAAGGGCGTGGACGGAAAGATAGTGACCGCACGAGACGCCAACGGAAAGGCAATGCCCTACGCTTACGAAACGAGATATGCCGCTCAAAACGGAAACAGCGTATACCTTACCTTAAACTCCGTGCTTCAATACAGCTTGGAGAAGAATTTAGAGCTTGCCATGACCCAGCATAAGGTGCAAAACCGGGCCTGCGGAATTATTATGGACGTAAACACCGGCGCAATTTTGGCTATGGCCACCGCCCCCTCCTTTGATCTGAACAATCCCGCAGTTTTAAGCGAATATTATGAAAACAAGCTTGCGGAATACGAGGAGAAGCTCAGAGAGGACGAAACCAATACCGACAAGCAGATAGAGGAAAAATTAGAGGAAAAGCAAAACGCCTTCCGAGAACAGCAGTGGAACAATAAGACCATTTCAGAGCTGTATATTCCCGGCTCGGTATTTAAGGTAGTAACCGCCGCCTCCGCCTTGGAGGAGGAGCTTTTGACCCCCGACACGGTGGTAGCCACCTGTATCGGCGAAACCGTGGTCTCCGACACCAAGATCGAGTGCTGGAGCGCCGCAGGTCACGGCACCATGGATTTGCAGGGTGCACTGATAAAGTCCTGCAACCCCTCCTTTATCGCAATAGGACAGCTTTTGGGAGCCAAGAACTTTACCGATTACTTTGAGGCGTTCGGACTTACCGAAAAAACGGGAGTGGATCTTCCGGGTGAAAACAGCCCCATATATGTGCCCTTTAGCAGAATGGGTCCCGTAGAGCTTGCCAGCTCCGCCTTCGGTCAGACCAACAAGATAACCCCCCTACAGATGATCACCGCTTATGCCGCAGTGGTAAACGGCGGATATTTGGTAACTCCTCACATTGTGGATAAGATAGTTGACGCTACGGGCAACGTTATAAAAACCAATGATACCGATGTAAAGCGTCAGGTAATAAGCGAGGACACCAGCGCTACCATGCGGGTGCTTCTTGAAAACGTGGTCAAAAACAACGGCGGCTCCAACGCCTACATAGAAGGCTATCGGATCGGCGGAAAGAGCGGCACCTCCGAAAAGCTGGACGAATATTCCAAAGAATCCATGAGATTTGTGGGAAGCATGTGCTGCTTTACCCCTGCCGACAAGCCCGATATAATAATGCTGGTTATGGTTGACGAGCCCTTTAACGGTCATATCTACGGTTCAGCCGTAGCCGCCCCCGTAATTTCCGCCGTTTTCAGCGAATGTCTTGAAAATGTGGGAATTTACGCCCAGTATACCGCAGAGGAGCTGGAGAACCAAGACACCACAGTGCCCTACATCTTAGGCTCAAGCGGCTTGGCGGCGGTAACGAAGCTGAATTCCTGCGGCTTAAAGTATGAGTTTGTGGGCGATGAAAACGGTATCGTAACCAACACCACCCCCGGCGCAAGCTTGTCCATACCCAAGGGCGGCACGGTCGTAGTCTATATGGACGAGGCGGAGAAGAAAACGGCTCTTGTTCCCAATGTTATTGGAATGACGGTAGAGCAAGCCAACACAGCCATAACGGCCGCAGGGCTGAATATAAGCCTGTCGGGCGGAGCGATAGAAAACGAAAACGCCAAGGCGGTGAGCCAGTCAATAGAAGCAGGGGCGCAGGCTTATCGGGGCGCCGTAGTGGAAGTAAAATTCATGTTAAACGACGAAACGGGCTGATATTCAAAGAAAAGTTAAAGACAGGGCGGTGAAGCAAGTGAAGCTGTACGAAATATGCAGGGAAGCGAGCGAGCAGGGAATACCCGACTGTGAAATAAACTCGATCACCGATAACACGAAAAAGCTTCAAAAGAACGATATATTCATATGTATAAAGGGCATGAGCTTTGACGGCCATACCGCAGCCGAGGAAATGCTTCAAAAGGGAGCTGCGCTTATTGTGGCGGAGCGTGATTTGGGGCTTTCCCCGCAGCTTATAGTCCCCGACACAAGAAAATACCTTGCCCTTTTGGCGGCGGCCTATTACGGAAATCCCGAAAAAAAGCTGAATATGATAGGAGTGACGGGCACAAACGGAAAAACCACGATAGCCCACCTGATACAGCACATTTTGCAGTACAGCGGCAAAAAATGTGCCTGTATCGGCACTGCGGGAATAGATCTTTGCGGCGCAAGCTACGAGGAGGACAGCGACATTCCCACCACTCCGCTGCCGATGGAGCTGTTTCGGTTCTTGGCGGAGGCGGTAAAAAACGGTGCGGAATATTGCTCTATCGAGGCGTCGTCGCAGGCGCTGGCTCAGAGCCGCCTTTACGGGATACGCTTTAAAACGGCGGTGTTCACCAATCTCACTCAGGATCATTTGGATTATCACGGCTCTATGGAGGACTACTACAAAGCGAAAAGACTTTTGTTTGAAAATACAGACAGCGCCGTTGTCTGCACCGACGATAAATACGGCAGACGGCTTTACGGCGAGCTGAATATTCCCAAAACAAGCTGCAGTGCAGAGGACGCAGCGGATTATTTCAGCGTGAATATAAAGACCTTCCCCGACCATGTGACCTATTGGCTCAGCGGCGAAAGGGAGGAAAAGTCCTATCCCGTGGATCTGCCTATGCCGGGAAAATTTAACGTTGCCAATTCTATAGCCGCAGCTGCGGCATGCATAGCCCAGGGAACGGATATAGCCGTCTGCGTTGAGGCTCTTCGTGATTTTAAGGGAATAAGAGGCAGAAGCGAGGTAATTTATCACAAGGATTTTACCGTGATCTGCGATTACGCCCATACCGCCGACGCACTGGAAAAAATATTGACGGCGGCAAAGGGCTTTTGCACCGGAAAAATAATCTGCGTATTCGGAGCGGCAGGCGAAAGGGATAAGGAAAAACGCCCCGAAATGGGACTTGTGGTGGGAAAAAATGCGGATCTTGCGGTTCTTACCAGCGATAATCCCCGCTTTGAAGACCCTTACGCCATAATGGAGCAGGTGGAAAAGGGCTTGGATAAAACCTACTGCCGCTACAGATCCGTGGAAAACCGCCGAGAGGCAATAGAATATGCTCTGTCGGAGGCAGAGGAGGGAGATATAGTCCTTCTTTGCGGCAAGGGACACGAAAACCATCAGATATACGGAAACGACTGTCAACACTTTGACGAGCATGAAATAGTAAAGGAAATCCTCGGTTGAAATTAATGAAAGGAACCGCATAAAAATGGCTGTTGTGTGGATAGTAATAATTGTGGCGCTCGGTTCAGCGGTAATTACGGCGGCAATGGGCTGCTGGCTGATACCGGTTTTGAGAAAGCTTAAATACGGACAGACCATTTTGGATATAGGACCTAAGTGGCATAAGGAAAAAAAGCAGGGCACGCCCACCATGGGCGGACTGATGTTCTACATAGGCATTACGGCAGCCTTTATAGGCGGTTATATACTGCTTTTCACCAACAAGCTCCTCACCTTTGAGGGGGTGGAGAGGACCGCTGCCATAAAGGGCGTTTCCGCCCTTATAATGGCGCTTTGCTTTGGCTTCGTGGGCTTTGTGGACGATTACATCAAGGTAAAGAAGAAGCAGAATGAGGGCTTAACGGTTATCCAAAAGATAATCCTACAGGTGTTTATCATCGCTGCCTTTTTTACTTCAAGGGTGCTCAGCGGCGATACCTCTACCGTTATACGCTTTCCCTTCGTAGGTCAGCTTGATCTGCATTTCTTTTATTACATTTTTATGGGGATTGTGATCCTCTATCTTGTAAATGCGGTAAATCTCACCGACGGGATAGACGGACTGTGCGGCAGTGTGTCGTTTATATATTTTCTTATCTTTGCGATCATAACGGTAAATATCAAGCTTTACGGCATGACCGTACTGTCCGTAGCTGCGGCAGGCGGCTGCTTGGGCTTTTTGGCATGGAATCTCCCTCCCGCCAAAGTGTTTATGGGAGATACGGGCTCGATGTTTTTAGGCGGCTTGGTTACGGCGATAGGCGTAGGCTCGGGCTGCGAGGTGCTGATGATAATTACGGCGGTGGTGTACATTTGGGAAGCGCTGACCGTGCTTATCCAAACCACATATTTTAAAATCACTCACGGAAAAAGGCTCTTTAAAATGACCCCCATACATCACAGCTTTGAGCTTAGGGGCTGGAAAGAGATAAAAATAGATGCGGTATTTTCCTTGATAACCCTTGCTGCGGGATTTGCGGCAGTGTTTTTGTCAACGGGACTGTGAATAAAAAACGAGATTATAAGGAGGCAGCATAAGTGACCGAGAAAAAAACGGGTAATCCCGTAAAAAAATCCTCTTCCAAAAAAAATACCGCCGCCAAGACCTTCGGCGGCAATAAGAGAACTGCCTCCACCAAGAGCGGCGGGATAAAAAGGACCTCCAAAACAAAAAATACTCATCTTATCCTGACCCCTAAAAATGAGGATTACCGCACCTCATCGGCGTCGGTAGGCAATTTGGAGGTAAGCGGCGGCGCAGCGGCAGCAGCGGCAGCGGCAAAGCCTGCGGTCAAAAAGCAAAAAACATGGGTATGGAGCGGATTTGATTACGCCCTGTTCACCATTGTCATAATTCTTCTTGCTTTCGGGCTTATCATGATGTTTTCCGCCAGCTATGCGACGGCATATACCGCTACCGGCGACAGCCTTTATTATGTAAAGCGTCAGATAATTTTTGCCGTGGCGGGCATTGTTATCATGATGCTGCTTTCCACCATAGATTATCATGCCTTTCAGAACAGATTTGTGGTGGTGCTTGTCGCAGGCATATCCGTGGCGTTAATGGTGCTGGTTAAGCTGATAGGCACTACTCAAGGCGGTTCGGAGCGCTGGCTCCAGGTCGGAGAGATAACCTTCCAGCCCTCGGAGGTGCTGAAATTTGCGGTTATTGTGCTTTTCGCCTATTGGACCGAAAAAAAATTCGAGCATATAAGAGAATTTAAAAAGGGCTTTATCCCCTTTGTGGTGTTCTTGGGCTTTTCCTGCCTTCTGCTGATGCTTCAGCCTCACCTTTCGGGTACGATAATAGTATTTGCCATAGGCATTACAATGATGTTTGTGGCGGGAATTAATCCAAAGTATCTTATATTAATGGTCGTGGGCTTGGGCATACTTGTGGCAGTCGCCCTCCCTCTGCTTAAATCGGCGGGCTTCGATTACTTCGGCGACCGCATACTGAGCTTTACCGATCCCGAGGCGGACATAGACGACAAAACCTTCCAGACCTATCAATCCTTGGTCACTATCGGCAGCGGCGGGCTGTTCGGCTTGGGCTTCGGCAATTCGAGACAGAAGTACAGCTACCTTCCTATGGCGAGAAACGACTTTATTTTCTCCATTATTTGCGAGGAATTGGGCTTTGTGGGCGCAGCCTTGGTTATCCTCCTCTTTGTGATCCTTGTATGGAGAGGCTTTTATATATGCTGCAAGGCAAGGGATAAGTTTGGAATGATGCTGGCATTCGGCATTACCTTCCAGATAGGGCTTCAAGCCCTGCTTAACATTGCGGTGGTCACAAACTCGGTGCCCAACACGGGTATTTCTCTCCCCTTCTTCAGCTACGGCGGTTCGGCGCTTATTATGCAGCTGGCGGAAATGGGAATACTGTTAAGCGTATCGAGAAAGGCTGATTTAGGATAAACATGCCAATACACGAAAAGAAAGGAATCCCGTAAATGAGAGCATTGATAGCGGCAGGCGGCACGGCAGGTCACATTAACCCCGCCTTGGCAATAGCGGATAAAATAGTAAACGTCCTTCCCGACAGCAAGGTGCTGTTTGTAGGCACTCCTACGGGAATGGAGTCAAAGCTGGTAAAAAAAGCCGGCTACGATTTTCACGGCATAAAAATGGCGGGAATACAACGAAGCCTTTCCCTTACGAACATAAAAAGAAACGTGAAAGCGGCTTATTACTATGCGGCTGCCTTTCCTCACGTAAAAAAGCTTATCGAGGAATTTAAGCCCGACATATGCATCGGAACCGGCGGATACGTTTGCGGGGCGGTGCTGAGAGAGGCTGCAAAAATGGGGATCAAGACCGTGACCCATGAAAGCAACTCCTATCCCGGAATGACCACCAAGCTTATTTCCAAAACCGCAGATAAGGTATTCGTTTTTGACGGCGACTGCTTAAAGCATTTAAAGCACAAGGAAAAGTGCGTAATTACAGGAAATCCCTTAAGAAACAATATCCCCATAGAGGAAAAAGCTGCCGCTGCGGAAAGATTGGGGCTTCCCGAGGGCTTTACCGTGCTGTCCTTGGGGGGCAGCCTCGGGGCGGTCAGGATCAACAACGCCGTCGCCGATTTAATGCAGTGGGAACAGGAAAAGGGCGGCATAAACCACATTCACTCCTACGGCGGCAACGGAAAAGATACTTTTTTGGATCTGCTGGAGGAAAAGGGCGTGGACAAGTCCTCAAAGAGGCTTATTTTAAAGGAATACATCGACAATATGTACACCTGCATGTGCGCCGCCGATCTGATAATTTCCCGTGCCGGCTCTATGACCTTGACCGAGATAATGGCTATCGGCAGACCCGCAATTCTTGTTCCTTACCCCAACGCCACCGAAAATCATCAGTTTTACAACGCCAAAACTCTTCAAAACGCTAATGCGGCGATTTTGAGGGAGGACAAGGATCTGGACGGACAGTGGCTTATAAAAACGGTAGAGGAACTGTGCAGGGAGCCGGAAAAGCTTGAGCTTATGGGAGTTAATGCGAGAAAAATGGCAAAAACCAACGCCGCAGACGTAATATTGAGCGAGATAATAGATCTTGTAGATCCGTAAAGCAAATTCCAAGGAGAGTTTTATATTTGGCAAAGCCGCATAGCTATCGAGAAAAAACGTAAGGCATACCTTACCCGACAGTTATGCGGCAAAGCCGACATTGACCCTCGTTTTATCGGCATAGAACCAAAAATCACCCAAAAGCATAGACTAAACAGTAAAATGCTTTTAGAAAGGGTGATTTAAATGGCGGAGCAGCAGCGTATAGTTATAAACGGCGGGAAGCCTTTGGAGGGCGAGATACCCGTTCAGGGCGCAAAAAACAGTGCTTTGCCTCTGCTGGCGGCTACGGTTCTCTGTGCGGGAGAAGCCGTTTTACATAACTGTCCGTATTTGTCGGACTGCGACGCAGCCTGCCGCATACTGGAATGCGTCGGCTGCACCTGCAAGAGAGAAAAAAACACCGTAACCGTTGATTCCTCCGTGATCGGCGGAACGGAGGTCCCCACGGCTCTAATGCGGGAAATGCGGTCCTCGATAATATTTTTGGGCTCGATTTTGGGAAGATGTAAAAGCTGTAAGCTGTCCTTTCCTGGAGGCTGTGAGCTGGGACCCCGTCCCATCGATTTCCACTTGTCGGCGCTGAGAGAAATGGGCGCACAGATCAGCGAAAAGCACGGTTATTTGGAATGCACCGCTCCCAAGGGACTTCACGGTGCAAGGATCGCACTGTCCTTTTCCTCGGTGGGCGCTACCGAAAACATAATGTTGGCGGCAGTTACGGCGGACGGTGTTACCGAGATCCACAATGCGGCAAGAGAGCCCGAGATAGTGGATCTGGCTGATTTTCTCAACAAATGCGGCGGCAGGATAAGCGGCGCAGGCGGCAGCACGGTGGCTATAGAGGGAGTGAAGGCGCTTCACCCCTGCGAGCACCGCATTATGCCCGACCGAATTGCGGCGGCTACTTACCTTTGCTGCGGTGCGGTAACGGGGGGACAGCTGATCTTATCGGGCGTAAATCACAACGACCTTCGTCCCGTCGCCGCAGTGCTGGAAAAAACGGGCGTAAGCCTGTACACCTACGGCGAGGGAAATGTTTTTATAAATGCGAGAAAGCCGCTGATCTCCCCCGGCACCGTCCGCACGGGAGTTCACCCGGGCTTTCCCACCGACGCTCAGCCGCCGCTTATGGCGCTTACCACCGTTGTAAAGGGAACCTCCGTGTTTGTGGAGAATATATTTGAAAATCGGTTCAAGCATGCGGCGGAGCTTGCCAGACTTGGCGCAGTCATCAGCGTGGAGGGCAAGGTCGCAGTGGTTCAGGGTGTAAGAGCACTTTCGGGCGCAGAGCTTATGGCGACCGATCTGCGGGGCGGTGCAGCTCTCATTACAGCCGCTTTGGCAGCCGACGGAACAAGCCGTATTTCCGGACTTTGTCATATCGATCGGGGATACGAGAGGATCGAAGAGGTATTGCGCAGCGTTGGCGCAGACATAAAAAGAATATAGCAATATGAAGCCTTTACCGTAATCCAAGGAAAGGGGAGGGAAGTAAAAAATGCCGGAATTTGAGCAGAGAAAACGTAAAAGCATGACAAAGGAGCAGCTTTACGAGGAATATCACAACACGGACAGGAAAAAATCAGCAAAAGGCGCCTCCTCAAAGAAAAACAGGGGAAAGGCGGTAAAGCGCGAAGCCGTGCCGGTAAGCCCCGAAAGAAAAATAAGACAGGCGCAGTCCGACAAAAAGCTAGAGGCGGACAAAAAGGCGATGAGCACCGCAAGAAAGGAAGCGGTGAAAAAGGCGGATCGCATATCCAAGGGAAAAGCGTCTCAAAGCGGCAGATCCGTTAAAAAGAAAAAAACGGGAAAATATACCCTTTACTATATGCTTTTGGGCATAGTCGTGGCGGCGGTCTTGACCGTTTTGTCCGTAACCGTGCTGTTTAATATCACAAATTTTGAAGTGACGGGCGAGGTAAGCTATTCGGACGAGGAGATAATAGACGCCTGCGGCATTATCGAAGGGGAAAACCTTTTGCGGGTGGATATAGGCAAGGCGGAGGAGGCGATCGTCACCAAGCTTGTGTACGTAGATTCGGCGGAGATCCACAGGGGCTTCCCCAACAGGCTCACCATTAAGGTAGAGGCTGCAAAGCCCGTGGCGTGCTTTGCCTACGGAAGCTCCACCTATTATCTCGTATCAGCCAAGGGAAGACTTTTGGAGGTGTCAGGCAGCCCTTCCCGGGAATGTCCGCTGGTAAGGGGTTACCGACCGAATCTAAGCGACAAAGCCGAGGTTGGGCTTCCGTTGGCGGAGGACGAGGAAAAGCGGATAGCGCTTGCCAAAACCATAATCGACTGTATGGAGCAAAACGGTCTGACAA
>JAMPBF010000039.1 GCA_023666805.1 Bacillota bacterium | reverse complement strand
AGTCTATATTTTAAACAGGAATTAGTATTATAATACCAATAATCTCCATTATCCGCAGTTTAGGAGAATTTTATCGGCGGGAGATTGATAATTTTATCACAAAAAATGTATATATGTACAAAAATCACATCAAATATTTAAATATAATGACGGATTTTTAAATAATATATTGAAAAAAAGGAAAGAATTTGCTATAATTAATACTGTGAACGTACCATGCTTATTGAATATCTAAAACATTGCCTTAATTAAGGAGCAAATCATGAGATCAATACGAACAAGAATAGTCACTGCCATTCTTCTTATGGCGGTAATACCCGCAGTTATCCTACAGACGGTATCGATAGTCAGCTCTATCACATCTTCATTGGACAGCGCTAACAGCACTATGGCTGAGCTGTGTCAATCCACTGCCGACAGAATACACTATCAGCTCCAGTCCTACATTAACGTAGCCGAAACTGCGGGCTGCAATCCGTATTTTTCCTACAACGACGTTTCCTCCGAGGATAAGAAAAAGGTTTTGGACGCTTTGGCTGCTTCCGAAGGCTTTGAAAGAGGAAATATCATCGGATTGGACGGAAGAAGCATATTTGACGGCACGAACTTTTCCGAGCGGGATTATTATCAAAAGGCTATCAAGGGCGAAACCTACATAAGCGACCCTCTGCTTTCAAAAATCACCGGAAAATACGCCGTTATAGTTGCTGCGCCTCTTTGGGAGAACGGCATAAGCGGCAGCACTGTTGTGGGCTGTATTTACTTTGCTCCCCCTGCGGAATTTTTGCAGGAAATAGTACAAAGTGTTGATTTAAGCGACGAAAGCTCCGTATATATGTTAAACCCCAACGGCACCATCATTGCCGACAAAAAGGACGGAACGGTTGAAAAACAGATCTCCGTTATAGGCTTGGCCGAAACCGAGCCCGCCTATGCCAACCTTGCGGCAGTGCATGAGAGAATCATAGCCGGTGAGACGGGTCACGACACCTACAAAAACACCGACGGCAACAATATTTTGATCTCTTATTCGCCTATATACGCTCCTACAAGCGGCTGGTATCTTGCAATGGAGGAGCCTGTAAATACCTTCTTCCAAAGCACTCTTGACACCGTTATCTTTATGGTGCTGCTCACCCTCGGCTTCTGTGCTTTAGCCGGAGTTGTGGCTTTCGCTATCAGTAAGAATATTGTAAGACCTATTCAGGCATGCAGCCATAGAATCAGAAATTTGTCCTTGGGCGACGTACAGTCCCCCTCTCCTATAGTTAAATCCAAGGACGAGGTCGGCATGCTGGCGGAATCCACGGAGCATTTGATTTACAACCTGAAAATCATGATCAGCGATATTGACCGAATACTTTCCGACATTGCAAAGGGCGATTTAAGCGTTGATATTAACTTAAACTCGGAATCCTACGTGGGCGACTTTGCTCATTTGCAGATTTCCATGACAAAGATCAACGACGGCTTAAGCAATATAATCACCAAGATCAACGACGCTTCTTCTCAGGTGTCCGAAGGCTCGGAGCAGGTTTCCTGCGCAGCGCAAAGCCTTTCTCAAGGCTCTACCGAGCAGGCGTCCTCTGTTGACCATTTGGCTGATACCATCAGCAAAATCTCCGCCAATACCAAGAACAACTTGGAGGAGTGCGAGGAAGCAAAGGCAGCCGTTGGAAGCAGCGGAGAGCATTTGCAGCAGGCTAACAATCAGATGCACCGCATGACCGAGGCTATGAGCAGGATCGGCGCTGCTTCGGACAAGATCGAAAAAATCAACAAGACTATCGAGGATATTGCTTTCCAAACCAACATTCTTGCTCTCAACGCAGCCGTCGAGGCGGCAAAGGTCGGCGAGGCAGGCAAGGGCTTTGCGGTAGTTGCAGACGAGGTAAGAAACCTTGCCGCCAAGTCACAGGAATCCGCAAAGATCACCTCGGCTCTTATAAGAGAGTGCAGCGCTGCGGTTAAGGACGGTATGGATATTACCAACGAAACGGCTGATACCCTCAATATGGTAGTACAGACCTCCGGCGACGTAGTAAGGATCGTAAACATAGTTGCCAACTCCAGCGAGCAGCAGGCTGCCGCTATCAAGGAGATCTCCATAGGTATAGATCAGATCTCCACCGTTGTGCAAACCAACTCCGCTACCGCAGAAGAAAGCGCAGCAGCTTCACAAGAGCTCAGCGGTCAGTCACAGGTGCTTAAAACCTTGGTTGACAGATTTACGCTTCCAAAGAGATATATGTAATATATGCAATAAAAAGCTCCCCAAGCAACAGGCTTGGGGATTTTTTTCGCTTCAAATACGCCTGCCGACGTATCCGATCGTCTATATTTTATATGGAAATCAGTATTATACCCTTAGTATATCAAATATCATTTTCATATTTGTATAATTATTATAAATTATACAAATCGTATAATTTACTCGCAGCCTATGTGTTTGCGTTAATTTTCCACCGACTGCAAAATGTACATTGATCATTAGTATTACATAGCGTCCTTAAGCGATCTTACAAAGCTGCCTACATCTTCCGCACCGTCGGCGCCCTTTTCCTCCAAGATCCTGACTATGGCGGAGCCTACTATTACTCCGTCGCAGTAAGAGGACATCTTTTTTGCCGCTTCGGGGCCGGAAATGCCGAAGCCTACTGCGCAGGGACAGCTTGCGTACTGCTTTATGGTACCGAAAAAGCTGTCAAAATCGGTGGTAAAGCTGCTGCGAACGCCGGTTACGCCTGTGGAGGAAACGCAGTACAAAAAGCCCTTGCTGTGTGATGCAATCTCCTTGATCCGATCATGAGAGGTGGGGGCTACAAGATTTACGTTGATTATGCCGTACTTTTCGGCGGTATCCAAAATCTCCTCCCTTTCCTCATAAGGCATATCGGGTACTATAACGCCGTCGATACCGTATTCCTTGCAGTTGGAGAAAAATCTTTCCGCTCCGTACACAAAGATCGTATTTATGTACATCATCAAAAGCAGCGGCTTGTCGGTTTTCTCCCTTATTTTTTTTACGGTGTCAAAAATACCGTCCAGATTGACGCCGCCCTTTAAAGCTCTCAGAGAAGCCTTTTGAATGGTAACGCCCTCGGCGACCGGGTCGGAAAAGGGCACGCCTAACTCGATTATATCCGCACCGCTTTCAAACATTTTGAGAGCGGTCTTTTCGGTGGTTTCCAAATCGGGATCGCCGGAGGTTATAAAGGTTATCAAAGCCTTTTTGTTTTCCTTTTTTAATTCTTCAAAGCATTTTTCTATTCTGTTCATATCGTTCTCCTATTATGCTCAATTCTGAACTTCTACACCGCGGTATCTTGCAACGGAATAAACGTCCTTGTCGCCTCTGCCCGAGATGTTTATCACCATGACCTGATCCCTGCCCATTGTCGGAGCGATTTTCAGCGCTGCCGCCACTGCGTGGGAGGATTCTATGGCGGGGATTATGCCTTCGATCCTTGAAAGATACTCGAAGGCGCAGACCGCTTCCTCGTCGGTTACGGGAACGTACGCCGCTCTGCCCGTCTTCCAAAGATTGGCGTGCTCGGGGCCTATGCCGGGATAGTCAAGACCTGCGGAAATGGAGTATACCGGGGCGATCTGACCGAATTTATCCTGCAAAAATACCGACTTCATTCCGTGGAAAATTCCCGTGCTGCCCCTTGCGATGGTGGCTGCGGTTTCCTCGGTGTCGATGCCTCTGCCTGCCGCCTCTGCGCCGATAAGTCTCACCGACGTATCGGGAATAAAATCGTAGAAAGCCCCCATGGCGTTAGAGCCTCCGCCCACGCACGCCAGTATGCAGTCGGGAAGCTTCCCTTCCCGCTCTTTAAGCTCCCGCTTTATCTCCTTGCCGATTATGCTTTGAAAATCCCTTACCATGGCGGGATAAGGGTGAGGACCCATTACCGAGCCGATACAGTAAAACGTAGTCTCAATGTTGGTCGCCCAATCTCTGAACGCCTCGTTTATTGCGTCCTTAAGCGTTCCCGTGCCCGATTCCACCGGAACAACGTCAGAGCCTAAGAGCCTCATTCTGTACACGTTCAGGGACTGGCGCTCCACATCGGTGCTGCCCATGTAAACGCAGCATTCCATGCCGAACAGGGCGCAGGCTGTGGCGGTAGCCACTCCGTGCTGTCCCGCTCCCGTCTCCGCAATGATCCGCTTTTTGCCCATTTTCTTGGCTAAGAGTATCTGCCCCAAAACGTTGTTTATCTTGTGAGAGCCTGTGTGGTTAAGATCCTCCCGCTTTAAATAGATCTTACAGCCCCCCAAATCCTTAGTCATCTTTTCCGCATAATACAGCATTGAGGGTCTGCCTGCATAGTTTTTGTAAAGGTCGGCTAATTCCCGTTGGAAATCGGGGTCGTTCTTGTATTTTTCATAGGCGGCTTCCAGCTCATGCACTGCGTTCATTACCGTTTCGGGAATGTACTGTCCGCCGTATTCGCCGTATCTTCCTGATTTTTCCATTTTAATTTCTTCCTTTCCTTGGTATCAATCCTTAACATAAGCCGCCTGTACAATAAGCGACTTCATTTTTTCGTAATCCTTTAAGCCGTCGGTTTCTGCGCCGCTGGACACGTCCAAGCAGTAGGGCATCAGCTTTGCCGCTTCGTAAATATTTTCCGTGTTTATCCCTCCTGCCAAAAAGGCGTTTTTAGGCATATTGTCCTTTAGCAGATCCCAACAAAAAGTCTTTCCCGTGCCCTTTCCGTTGTCCAAAAGAACATAGTCGGCGGAGCATTTTCTTGCCGCTTCTATATCCTCGGCGCTGTTTATCAAAAACGCCTTGATTATTTTTGTGCCCTTTGGCAAAAGCGTCCGAAGGCTCTTTATAAACTCCTCGTCCTCATCGCCGTGGAGCTGCACCAAATCCGTAATTCCCGCAGCCGCTATGTCTGCTATTACGCTTTGCTTTTCGTTTACGAAAACTCCCACCGCTTTTACCGACTTATCCAAAAGGCTCTTCAGTACTGCCGCTTCCTCCTTGGAAACCCACCGACGGCTTTTCTGCCAGAAAACAAAGCCTATGTAATCGGGCTTCAGCCTGTTGGCGTATTCTATATCCACAGCTCTTTTCAGTCCGCATATTTTGATTTTCATAGCTTGAACCTTTTCATTAAATCCTGCTTGTTTTCGCTTCTCATAAAGGCTTCGCCGATCAGAACGGCGTCTGCGCCGCAGTTCTTGACCAGCTCTATATCCTTTTCGGTGTGTATGCCGCTTTCGCTGACCTTGATCTTATCCTTCGGAATGTATTTGAACAGTTCTTCGGTGCGGGAAAGGCTCACCTCAAAGGTCTTAAGGTCGCGGTTGTTTACGCCGATTATTTCCGCCCCAGTCCTTAAGGCTCTCTCCGCCTCTTCCTTGTCGTGAGCTTCCACAAGAGCCGATAAGCCCAAGCTGTGGGCTAAATCCAAATACCGCTTCAATTCCTCGTCGGTAAGTATCGCACATATCAAAAGGATCGCAGCTGCACCTAAAATTTTGGCTTCATAGATTTGGTATTCGCTGATCACAAAGTCCTTTCTTATGCAGGGGAGAGAAATTTTTTCGGATATTTCCTTTAGATAGTTGCTGTCGCCCCTGAAGAAATCAGGCTCGGTCAAAACGGAAACTGCGTCCGCACCCGCTTTTTGGTACTCTGCGGCTATATCCAAATAAGGAAAGTCCTCCGCAATTATCCCCTTGGAGGGAGAGGCTTTTTTTACCTCGCAGATCAAGGACAAGCCTTCCTTGGCAAGAGCCTTTTTAAAGGGAAAATCATCGGTTATCGGCAATTTCAGCGCCTTTTCCTTAACACTGTCCAAGGAAGCTTCTGCGGTCAATTTTTCCAGCCTTATTTTTGTGGCTTTTACTATATCGTCAAGTATCATATTTTTCCCTCAATATTTATTGGAAGCTGCTTTAAACTGCTCCAATTTTTTCAGCGCCTTTCCGCTGTCGATCAGCTCTGCCGCAAGACCTATTCCCTCGGACACCGTTTCCGCCTTTCCTGCCACGTACAAGCCGCAGGCGGAGTTTAACAGAACCACGTCCCGCTTTGCGCCCGTAATTTCGCCCTTCAAAATCCCCAAGGTGATTTGTGCGTTTTCCTCGCCTGTGCCGCCTAAGATCTCGGACTTTTGAGCGGTTTTTATTCCGAACTCCTCGGGAGTTACGGTGTAGGTCTTAAACTTATCGCCGTTAAATTCGCAAATTTTTGTGGGGGCGCTGACGGAGACCTCGTCAAGTCTGTCCAAGCCGTAAACCGTCATTCCCCTTTTCACGCCCAAATTATGCAGAACATGCGCCAAGGGCTCTACGTAATTTTCCGCAAATACGCCCATTACCTGCAAATCGGCAGCGGCGGGGTTGGTGAGAGGTCCTAAGATATTGAACACTGTTCTGATCCCAAGCTCCTTTCTTACAGGACCGACAAACCGCATTGCGGCATGGTATTTTTGGGCGAATAAAAAGCAAATTCCGCACTCGTCCAGCACCTGCGCCATTTGCTCAGGCTCAAGACCGATTTTTACGCCCAAAGACTCCAAGCAGTCGGCGGCTCCCGATTTGCTGGAGGCTGCTCTGTTGCCGTGCTTTGCCACCTTGACCCCCGAGGCGGCTATTACCAGTGAGGCTGTGGTGGAGATATTGAAGGAATTGGACTTATCGCCGCCTGTTCCCACTATCTCAAATACGCTGCCCTCGTGCTTTAAGGGGGTTCCCGCCTTTCTCATGCCCTTAGCCGAGGCGGTTATCTCGTTTACCGTTTCGCCCTTGGCGGTCAGGGCGGTAAGGTAGGCGGACATGAGCACGGGGCTTGCCTCGCCGCTCATTATTTCCTCCATGACCTGTTCCACCGTTTCGCAGGACAGCTCCTCCTTGTTTACAAGCTGTGATATTGCTTCCTTGATCATTTTGTTTTCTCCTTTCTGTTAACGGTTCAAAAAATTCTCTATTATTGTTTTTCCCTTAGGCGTCAAAATGGATTCGGGGTGAAACTGTACGCCGTATACGGGATAGGTCTTATGCTGCACCGCCATTATCTCGCCGTCCTCGGTTTTGGCGGTAACCGTCAGCACGTCCGGCATCGTGTCCTCTTCCGCCGCCAAGGAATGGTATCTGGCAGCCTCTATATATTCGGGGAGATTTTTGAAAAGCGGCGTTTTGTTATCCACCCTTACTCTTGACATTTTGCCGTGCATTAATTGCTTTGCATAGCCTACCGTCGCCCCGAACGCCTCGCAGATCGCCTGATGACCGAGGCACACTCCCAATATGGGAATATCGCCGCCAAGCTGCTTCACGGCGTCTATGCAGATCCCTGCGTCTCTCGGTCTGCCGGGTCCCGGGGAAATGATTATTTTTTCGGGGCTTAGTCCCCTTATTTCCTCCACCGTCATGGAGTTATTGCGGATAACCTTTATATCGGGATCTATGCTTCCCACCAGCTGATACAGATTGTAGGAGAAGCTGTCGTAGTTGTCGATCAGCAAAATCATATTTTCGCCCCCCTTCATTCAATGCCTTGGCTTGCGGCTTCGAGAGCCTTTACCACTGCCATTGCCTTATTTATGCACTCCGTGTACTCGTTTTCGGGTACGCTGTCCGCCACTATTCCCGCTCCCGAGCGTACAAAAACCTTGCCGTTTTTCTTAAAGGCTATTCTTATAGCTATGCAGGTGTCCAAATTGCCCTTGAAGTCCACATAGCCGATGGCGCCGCCGTAAATTCCCCGCTTGTTGTTTTCCAGCTCGTTTATTATCTCACAAGCCCTGATCTTGGGAGCGCCCGACAGCGTTCCCGCAGGCAGCACTGCGCCCACTGCGTCCGCCGCCGTCATGTCCTCTCTTATCTCGCCCCTTACGGTAGAGCCGATATGCATTACGTGGGAGTAACGCTCTATAGACATATATTTTTCTACCTCTACCGTTCCGAATTTGCTGATCTTTCCCAAATCGTTCCTGCCCAGATCCACCAGCATGTTATGCTCGGATCTTTCCTTTTCGTCTGCCAGCAGCTCTTTTTCAAGGCTCTGATCCTCCTGCTCCGTCCTGCCTCTGGGTCTTGTTCCCGCCAAGGGGAAGGTGTGGAGCACGCCGTTTTCAAGCTTCACCAAGGTTTCGGGGGAAGCGCCGGCTATCTCTATATCGTCGCTGCTGAAATAAAACATATAGGGTGAGGGATTGGAGGTGCGAAGTATACGGTAAGCGTCCAACAGGCTGCCCTCGTAATCCGCTTCAAGGCGGTTGCTCAAAACCACTTGAAAAATGTCGCCCTCTCGGATATAGTGCTTTGCCTTTTCCACCATTTTGCAATACTGCTCCTTATCGAAAAGGCGGCGGAAATCGGATCTGAGCCTGCCGCCCTCGCTTTCCTTGGGCGTGCCGTTTTTCACCAGCGCTTTCATTTCCTCAAGCACTTTAACCCCCTCTGCATAGGAGCGTTCGATGTGCTCGGTGCCGATATTGTATATGAGAATGATTTTCTGCCTGAAATTATCAAAGGCTATCACCTTATCAAAAAGCATCAGATCCACATCGTTGAAATTTTCCTGATCCTCTGCGTCAAGATTTAAGGTCGGCTCGCCGTACTTTATGTAATCGTAGGAAAAATAACCCACCAAGCCGCCTGTAAAGGAGGGAAGCTCCGGCAGGTTGGGGCTTAAATGATCCTTTACCACCTGCTTTATAATTTCGTCGGGATTAAAATCCTGAAACTCGGAGGAAAAGCCGTCCTTGGTGATCTTAACGGTGCCGTTGGCGCAGGTTATCTCGCTTTTTGGGTCGTAGCCCAAAAAGGTGTAGCGTCCCCACTTCTGCCTGTCCTCCACGCTTTCCAGCATGTAGCAGTGGGAGCTGACCCTTTGCAATATCCCCAATACTTCAACGGGAGTTCTCATGTCGGAAAGGATCTCTGCGGATAAGGGGATATTTTTGTACTTGCCCTCGGCGGCAATTTCCTTTGCTTGTTCTAAGGTTAGATTTAACATTTCTTTATCCTTTCATTAAAAATTCTTTGCAACAAAAAAGCCCCAACAGAAAAGCTCTGTCGGGGCGGATAATCCACGGTGCCACCCGAATTTCGCGGTAATAAAAACCGCCTCAATAAGTACGAGGCGGTATATTGCTGTTTATTGCAAAATGCAAAGTACGCAGCATACGCCTGAATACTTTTTTCACACTAACGCAGGAAATTCTCGGCGAGGGCTACTTTTCAGCTGTTCACCCCGCTCCTCACAAACCCATTCCCCGTAATCGTTTGTACCTGCTTCCACCAACACAGGCTCTCTGTGACAACCTTATTAAGAGTACTTACTTTTGCTCAACGGATTTCAGAATATTCAATTACATTAATTAGTATAGCACACCGATTTTTATTTGTCAAGGGGTCAATTTCATTTTTTGCATTTTTATCCCTTCAAGCCTCTTGACTGTCTGTCCATGTCCTCTACCACAATATCGTAGATCTCGCCCAAGGTGGCGCAGTATTCCAATACCTGCCAAGGCTTGTTGGTGTGAAAATGGATCTTAATCAGATCCTCGTCGCCTACCGCAAGGAGGCTGTCGCCCTCAAAATTTGCCTTGAAATAATCGTTTATTGCGTCCTCGTCAAGATCCTCGCCCTCTATTAAAAGCTGGGTGTCGTATCTGAATTCTACCATGCTTATTCCCCTTTACTTTTTTGCAGCGGCGACCTCTTCCACCACCGACTTAAATTCAAGCGCCTTGTCAATACTGCCGTCTACCTTTAACTTTCCTGTCATAAAGGCTTTTACGGGGTCAAGCTCGCCCTTGGCTATTGCCAAAAAGTTTTTTGCGGAGGCGGTAAGGCGCACGTCTCTGTCGTTGTAGGTATAAGGCTCTACGTTGATCCTTCCGTCCTTGGCTTCGATGTAGAAAACGCCTTCGCCCTCGCCGGTAATAGCGACCTCAACGGCAAGGTGCTTGGTATACTGCTTCAGCTCGGCTCCTGCGCAAAGCTCCTTTACCTCTGCCACAATTTCCTGATAAGTCATATCATTTCTCCTTTTTATGTTTATTTTTGCCTTTGACGCTTATTTTTTCCGCTTCTTCCTCTTGGGGCTTGTTTAAAAACATTTCAACGGCTGCCTTGCTTACTTTAAGCTCCGCCGCCCTTTTGCATATTTCCTCATAGCTTCCGCCGGACGCCACCAAAAGCTTTGCCAGATCGCCCTCTCTGTCGTTGCACCTTAAATTTTCCATAAAGAAAATGGCAACTCCGCAGCCGCCTAAAATAAGGGCAATGACCAAAAACAAAATCATGTATTCCATAAAGGTAACGCCTATCGCTGTGGCAGCCGCCTCCAAAATCAGGCAGAATATCATGACGCAGGCGGACGCCGCCTTTTTCTTTCTTGCATTTCGATAATTTTTAATTGCGTCTTCCATAATGCAATTTCCCTGTGATTGATTTATTTTTCTATCTTTTTATTTTGGATTCAAAATTATCTCCCATACTTTTAAAGCAAACAGCAATTCTTCTGTTATTTACTATATTATATTCTATCACAATTCAATATAAAAAGTCAATGTTATTGAAAAATATGTACAAAGTGCACAAAAAAGTCGTGTAAATTTAAGCTCGAAAACTCGGCGGTTCTTTTTTGCCTTTTATAGGATATTTTTCCCTTGCAATTGACGGATTTTTATGGTACAATAATATTGTGATTTTCTGCCCGTAGCACAATGGATAATGCGTTGGACTCCGACTCCAAAGACTGCCGGTTCGACCCCGGCCGGGCAGGCCAGTACTTTGCCCTCCGTTGCACAGCAACGGAGGGCAAAGTACGTCCAACAACACTTTGCGGACGAGGCCCGCAATTTTGCTTCGCAAAACCGTGTTGTTGGACACGTGCTGCGCCTACGGTATGTTGGAAAAATTATAATCTCTTTGGTAACGATGTCACAAGTACTTTGCCCTCCGTTGCACAGCAACGGAGGGCAAAGTACGTCCAACAACACTTTGCGGACTCAGTCCGCAATTTTGCTTCGCAAAACCGTGTTGTTGGACACGTGCTGCGGCTACGAGGTGTTGGTTTGATTAAAAACTTTTTTGGTTACGATCTCACAGTGCTGCGCTTACGGTATTACGGAAAAATTAAGAACCATCTGGTACACAGGCTGTTGAAAATTCAATATGGCAACAAATTATTAACGTTTGCAGCCGAAGGGATTATCTCTTCCGTAGAAAATACAATTTTTTCTTTCTTTATTGTCCGCTTAATCAAAAACCGCCCTCGGTTATAAACGAGAGCGGGGTTTTTATTGTGGGATTATTATTCCTCGTCTTCGGCTTCCTCTAAAGCGCTTAAGTCGAACTCTAAAGGCTCGCCGCAGTTGGGGCAGACTATGCCGCCTTCTGCGATCAGGTCGAAATCGGCGATAATGGTGTTATTGCACTTGGGACAGGTGATCTCGTAAAGATCCTCGTCGTCCTCCTCGCCGCCGTGATGATGGCAGCCGCAGCCGCACTCGTCATCATCGTATTCGTCGTATTCACCGCCGTAAACCTCGTCCTCCAGCTCCAGCACGGCGTCGTCCAAATCGCCCACAACGTCTGCCATGTCGTTAAGATCCGAGTCAATGTCCTCTACCTGATAGGCAATGTCGCTCAACACGTCCAAAATGGCGTTAAGTATCTTGCCCTCCTTGGTAGCGTCGTCAAGCTTTAAGCCTTCCGCCAAGCCCTTGATGTAGGAAACCTTTTCAGAAATATTCATAATCACCCTTCTTTCTCACAATGCGGCTTTTCCCGCCCTTTGCCTTTATATGTCGACAAGATTTACTTGTTTGCGCGCTCCATGTATTCGCCTGTTCTTGTGTCGATGCGGACGATGTCGCCTTCGTTGATAAACAGGGGCACTCTGATCTCTGCGTCCGTTTCGAGAGTTGCGGGCTTGGTGGCGTTGGTGGCTGTGTCGCCCTTAACGCCGGGCTCTGTGTGAGTTACCTCCAGCTCCACAAAGTTGGGAGGCTCTACGCCGAATACGTTGCCCTTATAGCTTAAAATCTTGCAGACCATGTTTTCCTTTACAAAACGGAAATTGTCGCCCAAATCCTTTTTGTTGATAGGAACCTGCTCATAGGTCTCGCTGTCCATAAAATAATAAAGATCGCCGTCACTGTAAGAATATTCCATATCCTTTCTTTCGATGAATGCGGTGGGGAACTTGGCGGTGGGGTTGTAGGACTTTTCAACCACTGCACCCGTGATTACGTTTTTGGTCTTGGTGCGTACAAAGGCAGAGCCCTTGCCGGGTTTAACGTGCTGAAACTCCACAACCTGTACTACGTTGCCGTCCTCCTCAAAGGTGACGCCGTTTCTGAAATCGCCTGCTGAAATCATAAATAAACCTCCGAAATTTTATTTATACTGTAGTGTTTTCATTATCTTAATTATTGTACTATATTTCACGGAATTTTTCAAGGGGTTTTACAAAAAAATATGGTAAACGGCAAAAAATGCCGTTTACCGAAAAATTTTAACCGCCAAATCAGTATTATCCCACGATGGTATACAAATTGGAATCGTCGGCGGAGATCTCAATGCCCTTCGCCTCGAATAGCTCGCTGACCGTGGCGAACTGATAGCCCTCCTCCAGCAGATCGGGGATTATTCTGTCGATAGCCTCCACCGTCTGACTGTTGCCCTCTACGTCGTGGAGCAGGATTATAGCGCCGTCCTCGATCTGTCCCTCGATGCCGACGACCCTCAGATCCACCGTTACGTTCTGATTCCAGTCGTCGCAGCCTATTCCGCAGATAAAGGGCATATCTATATTATCATACATGGTCTTGTTGACCGCAATGTAAGGAGGACGGAAAAATTTTGTAGGCTCTCCCGTTATCTCCCTTACCTTTTCGGTGACAAAATCCGTCTCCTCCTTGATCTCGTCAGCCTCCATTTGATTCATATAAGAATGGGATTTGGAATGATTGTCTATCTCGCAGCCCAAATCGTACGCTCTTTTTACCGCCTTAGCGCTTTCCTCGTTTATATTGTTTCCGATAAGGAAGAAGGACGCCTTGACCTGATATTTTTCCAACACATCCAGCACCTCGTTGGTAGTGGTGGTGTTGGGGCCGTCGTCAAAGGTAAGAGCAATGACGGGCTTTGTGGGGTCGATGTCGTATACTATGGGTTTCACTTCTTTTACAGCCTCCTCTGTTTCCACCGTTTCCTCTGTCTGCTCCGTTTGAGCCGCAGCTTCGTCGTTAGCGGCAGTGCCTGCTTCCTCGTCGGTCGAGCCTTGACATGCGGTAAGCGTCAATGCGGCAATAAGCAAAAATACGATTTTGAGCCTTTTCATGATATATTCTCCTTTTAAATAAAGTATATTATCGGACGATCTGTCCGTCTTTAACGGTAATTATCCTTCCGCATCTTTGCGCCAAGGCTTTATCGTGAGTTACCATAATGACCGTAACGCCCGAATAATTCAGCTCCGTCAAAATATCGAATATCTCTCCGCCCGTTTTTGAATCGAGAGAGCCTGTGGGCTCGTCCGCAAGAACGATCCCGGGATTGGTCACAATGGCTCTGGCTATAGCCACCCGCTGTTTTTCGCCGCCCGAGAGCTGCGATACCTGCTTATCCGCAAGCTTTTCGATGCCTAATCTTTTTATCGCCTTCATTGCCTTTCCCTTTTTGTTTTTTGCCTTTATGGGGTAAAGGGGCAGCATTACGTTATCTATCGCCGAATAATTCTCTATCAAGGCGAAATCCTGCTTTACAAAGCCTATTTCCTTTGCTCTGAGCCTTGCCAAGGCGGAATCCTTTTCCTCTCCCATTATCTCTCCGTTGAGAGCGTATTCCCCGAGGGTGGGGAAATCAAGCAAGCCTATTATAT
The DNA here is from genome assembly GCA_023666805.1 of Bacillota bacterium. GTDB lineage: Bacteria > Bacillota > Clostridia > Oscillospirales > Ruminococcaceae > Ruminiclostridium_E. The sequence continues at coordinate 2,846 of JAMPBF010000039.1, read as the reverse complement.
GCAGAAGAGTGGATTTTCCCGAACCCGATTCTCCCGTGATCGCCAAAAACTCTCCGTCCTCTACGGTGAGAGATACCTTGTTAAGCGCTGTGTATTGGTTGCGCTTTCTGGGGTTGTATACCTTTGTAATGTCTTTAAGCTCTATCATTTTGCCCTCCCTAAATATTCCGCGGGTGATTTTCCGAAGGTTTTTGCCGCAGGCATTGCCGTTGCCGCTCCAATCAGAGCAAGGCAGGTAAGCAATGTGACCGCAAAATTGCCGAAGCCGAAATTGATTTTTATAAAGCTGTCGGAATCGATAAGACCGCCCGAAGCCAAGCTGTTTAAGACAACCGTCAAAAGCACGAACACCGCCAGGGAAGCTATCAGCAGTATGCCGACGCTTGCCGCCTGAATCATGACTATCCGTTTTCTCGAATAGCCGCAAAGCCATAAAATACCGCTGCGGTACTTGCTTTCCTCGAAAATCATGGTCGAAATGCTTATTATTCCGATAAGCACTATAAATAATACGCATGCCAAAATCGGGATAAAGCTTTGCATATCATTGGCTGCAAGCTTGTTTGTGTTATCCCTTATGATGCCGCCCTTAACGGCGGCGGCGACGGTGCTGAAATACCTCTCGCCCTTTTCGGCTGCCTCGGGCGAATCAAATTTCACTATAAAGCCCCAGCTGCAATTGAAGCTTTTTTCCGCTTCTCCCAAGCCGCTTCTGCCGGTTATTATCACCCTGCCGCCGTTTATCGGCGAATAAAGCCCATTGGCGCTCATTTCGGTATTGTACAAATTAAACTCGGGGACATAGGTGCTTGAAGTAAGCGTGCCGCATATATCCAGCTCCAATGCGCCGCTTTCGGTTTCGACGGCAAAGCTGCCGCTGCCGAGACCCGGGGCGGCGACGGCGGAATTTGCCTTGCCGCCGTAGCTTCCCGAAACAAGGGGAAGAGCGAGGGAGCGGTATATTTCGTCGTCCACCGAATATATGGCATAATCGGTAACGTCGGGGTTGATATAAGTGAGAATATTATACACCTTATAATTCCCGTCAAAATTTTCCTCAAATCCCTCTAACAGCTCATTTTGAGATTCTCTGAAGGTAAGGTTATCGACCTCCATGGATTTAGACGGGAATTGTATATCATAAACAAACAGGCTGTCCTCGCTCAGTATGCTTTTATAGGGAGCTGAAAGCATGGTGCGCTCCTTTACGGCGGAAACCGTGTAATTCTCCGCAAAAAACAGCACCGCCAGCTCAATAATGACCATAATTGTTATTACGACCTTTTTTTGAAGCGACATTGCCGCCAAATTAAACGTATTCATTCCATGCACCTCCTATATCTCCGCCAACCGGCTAACCGCAATTTTTCTTAAAGACGGTGCTACACATACCATTAGCATTATAGAAGAAATAATTACAAAGCCTACTGAAAGCAAAATCAAATAATCCAATGAAAACACCGAATCAACCAGACCGTAGCTTTTTGACAATATATCCTTCAATCCAAACTCAAATATTGTACAAGCACATACAGCTGATACTGCAGAAATTATAAATGCTTCCGCTATTCCAAACATTACACCCTTTTCTTTGGAAAATCCGCAAATTCTATAAACTGCAAATTCAATTCTGTGATGTTCCGCTAACTGCCTGAAAATAATGGACATATTAAATGCTATAATCACCAGCATAAGAACTGATACTATTATAACATACGCATTTTTTCGCATACTCAAAACACCGTCAAGATAAGGCAGCTTGGAATAGCAGCCATTAGCCTCATCAAAATCCTCCGCAAGCTTTGTTATTTGCTCCAACTGGTCATAAGTAATAACGTCTTTGAAAGAAATATTAAGCTCTCGAAAAACCATTCCTTTGGGTTGAGCCCCAAGCATGATATTTAAAGGGAAACCGTTGGGAATAGTTCCCGTAACCGTATACACATCATCGTTCGGTCCAACATATATATGGTTTTCATCGGCGAATCTAAGAGTCGGTTTCGGATCAAGGAAGCCATTTACCTGTCCGAGCATAACTGTTTTTTCCCGATTTTCAAACTGTTCCCGCGTCGGAAGCGCACTTATATCAGCCTTTCGTTCCTCTGTCCAATACGACACCATCGATTCATAGTCATTAAAAAGAAACAATGAAAATGAGCCGTAATAATAGGAATAGTCAGAATTGTCATTATCGTCTCCGTAATAAACACCACAAACCGACACATTCGGCACAGCCTGAATGAAGCTGAAGATTTTCTCCTCCATTTCGTCCAAGGATCTATTGCCGTTAAAATCCACATTCATTGCCAGCGCCCCATGAAAACTATTCTCCATATTTCCGACAGCATTAATCAAAAATGCATTTGCACAAAAGAACACAAGAAGTAAACCGATTAGACAAATCAAGACAATGATATGCCATATAGGCTTATTTTTTATACTGTAAAAAAAGTATTTGATAAACATATCATTTCCTTTCGCAAATTTATGATCAAATGAAAAACAACACCGCACATTATATCTTGACACATTGTGCGGTGCTGCTTTATGCCCATTTACAATCAAGTCATTGGCTTGATTGTGAATTACACTTTAAGCACTGATTTTCAACCGACAGTAAAAAGTATGTACATCGATCGAATATTACGGCATTAACTTATTTCCTTCTCACAGTGATTTGAGTGCGCCTTAGGACATCGGCAGCGGTATTGCTGCCCTCATACAAATATCCGTAGTAAAAAGCGTATTGAAGGTTTTGACTTCCATAGCTTACCGATGCCTTAACAGTCGCATTATTTCCGTCCCCGCCGGGAGAGCTTGCAAAAAAAAAGTCACCGTTATCGTTT
>JAMPBF010000038.1 GCA_023666805.1 Bacillota bacterium | reverse complement strand
AGCAGCTGATTTGTAATCAGCAGGTCGGGGGTTCGAATCCGTCCACCAGCTCCAAGCCTTAAAGGCAAGAAATAAATATGGGAGCGTTCCAGAGCGGCCAAATGGGGCAGACTGTAAATCTGTTGCTTCGGCTTCGGTGGTTCGAATCCACCCGCTCCCACCACATCTTTTGGAAAAACCGCAGCTTTGGCTGCGGTTTTTTGCAAAAGGGAAACGGCTTCGTCACCGCACGGAGGCGGTAAGTGACCGCCCAAAGACTTGGCACGGATGCCAAGTCAATCAAGCGGTCACATAGGCGCTCTGACGCTCGTCCTCGCCTCTTTTCCGTCTCAATTTTTCTTGAATTTCCCTTAAGGAAATTCGTTTTTGCTTCGCAGCCGCAGGAAGCGGCGTGCAACTGCCCAAAACGCTGCATGACGCAGCGCCTTAAGCGGTTGTCGAAAAACACCGAAAAATTGAGGAGTGCGTTCCTACAATGCAGCGATAACTTTTATCTGCTTTCCGAAAATCTTTGTTGAACCGATTTAAGTGTTGCAATGTTAAAATTCTACCGTTCAGAAACCGAAAATTTTTTTCTTTGACTTGACATTTCAGTAACAAATATGATATAGTATACTTAAACAAGTAAGGGGCATTGGCGCAGTTGGGAGCGCGCCACACTGGCAGTGTGGAGGTCACGGGTTCGAATCCCGTATGCTCCACCAGCGGCGAAGCGCCGCACCTAATAAGCTCGGCTTTAAGTCGGGCTTATATTTTACCTGTTTTCACCGTTCAAATCTATTTGGTAACGATCCCACAGCCCGCATGGCGGGCAGCAAATACGCTCCCAATTTATGCGGAGTGTATTTTTATGTTTTCACATCCAAAAATCTATTTGGTAACGATCCCACAGCCCGTAGCGGGCAGCTAATACGCTCTCAATTAACGAGAGCGTATTTTTATGTTGATTTTCCAAAAAATCTATTTGGTAACAATCCCACACACCCTTTTTACAAACATAACCCGTCTCCCCACAAACAAATCGAATCTTCATTTAAAACAAATTCGGCAAATCCCGCAAAAAAAGACAGCCGCCTAAGCAGCTGTCCGTTATAATTCTGTATCGATCCTCTAAATCCCTTCGGATCAAGCGCTTTAATACAAGCACCGCTAAGTGTTTTTTGTTTTGATTGTCTTATGCCGCATATCCGCCGAAGGACTCATCTATTCCTCCGTCGCCGTAATATCCGCCGGAAAAGTAGTCATCGTCATTGTATCCGCTCGATATTCCGTTTAAAATAGGCTCAAGAAAGCTTTGAAGATACATATAAAAATCGTCGGTGAACTGTTCAAAGTTTTCGTTGTCGTAATCAAATCCGTCTGCGGAAATTTCGGCAAATTTGCTGCTGTCGGTGGGGATTTCCTTGAACTGAATATCCGAAGGCTTAGATGTTACGGTTACCGTGCATATATTGGGTATCTTAACCGCAAGCGTCTTGGTATCGCCCTCTGTCTTTAACTCAATGTTAGCGGTGAACGCTGCCTCGCCTTCCATAGATGCGGTGATATTTCCTTGGAACAGCTTGTCGGAAACGGCCAGATCATTGTAGCTTACGTTAAATACGTCATCGTTTATGCTGAGAGATCCCGCTCCGCTGTTTACGCCGTTATCTTCCTTATTCTTTAAATAGAATTTAATATCCGTATCGTCGTATTCATCATCTGAATTGATCCTCAGATAAGCGATTTCTTCTCCATTGTCCGTAGGCAGGTCAAAGAAATCAAAGTGCACGGTTTCCAAGTCATCACTGGTAACCGTAATTTCCCGTCCCACGATCTGATTGCTCTTCATATAAACGTTCATGCTCAATGCCGCATTATTGCTTTGTCCTTCAATGATAGGATCTAATTCTTCCTTATCGATAGCGCTGTTTATTTCGTCCCTGACTTCGGCAACGCTGTCAAATCCGCATGCCTCCTTCAACAGCTCCAACGCTTCCTCGTTTGCCAAAAGGTTATCTCTGAATGCGCTGACAATTTTTGCAAGCTGAGCGGCATTTAAATTAATAACCGACTTGTCGGCGGTATATGTGTCTCCCTCGATGGTAAATTCCTGATTTTTTTCGGTTTGTACATCGCCGATTTCTTCATAATAGGTCTTCATGGTTTCGTCAACAATATCGCAGAACAATTCCGCAAGCCTATCATAGTCGATCGAATTTTCATTTCTTAGAGACATGCTGTCGTTTAAAGCCTCCTCGGAAACATCGACCTTTAAATATATATCCGATGCTTGCGGAAAGAACATATAAGCGATTTGGTTGACGCCGTCCAGCCAGCACTCGAACTCAAAATTATTTGAATCTCCGATAAAAACAGAGCTTTTGCCGTAAACGCTGTTGTCGTTTGCTATAGCGTCAATATCGAAGCCAACGTTTGAAATTCCGCCTAAGTATGAGGAAATTTCGTTGGGAACAGCCACTTTAAAGCTTATAGCCTGAGGCTCATTGTTGATTTTGTTTTGAGTTTCGTCAACAGAGGATAAAACAGCGCTTCTGAAATCCGAGAAGAATTTTTTCTCGGATTTTTCATAGCTGCTTTTGTTGAAGAAAACAAAGAAAAGCACAACGGCGGCGGCAATTAAAATAACTGCGGGGATTATAACGACCATAGGATTGAATTTCTTTTTAACAGGCGCAAAGTCGCCCGAAAAAACAGGAGCTTGATACTCCTGCGCCAAAGGATCTACCGGCTGCCGGTACTGAGCATAGGGCGAAGGATTTTGTTGATATGTACCGGCTTGCTGCTGCGGCTGGTTAAACTGCTGCGGCTGTGCGAATTGCTGCGGCTGCGCAAATTGCTGCTGAGGCTGATTAAACTCCAAATTGCTTTGCTGATTTAAATTGTTATTAGGAGTTTCGTTAGTGTTAAAATAACCGTTTTGCTGATTTTGATCCATAATAATTCCTTTCAAATAAACGGTATTCCCGTTTGTGCTGAACTTCTCCCAAATATTAATGATTATCGTCAATAACATTTACTACATTGTACCATATAAACAATATTTTTTCAAGTAGTTGCAATAAATTTCCTTTTATGTTAATATATTTACAAAGAAAATTTTGTATGAAAGGAAAAAAAGCCATGAAAGTTATTGCAATCAACGGAAGTCCGAGAAAAAACGGCAACACCTATCTTTCCCTTAAAAGGATATGCGACAAATTGGAGCAGGAGGGAATAGAAACCGAGATAATCCAGGTGGGAGACAAAACCTTTGGCGGCTGCCGCGCCTGCGGAGCATGCGGAAAAATCGGCAAATGCGCCTTCGGCGACAAGGACGGACTTAACGAGATCGCTGAGAAAATGTCGGCGGCGGACGGTATAATTATCGGCTCTCCCGTTTATTATGCGGATATTAACGGCGGGTTAAAAAGCTTTTTGGACAGGACTTTTTACAGCTTTGGCAAAAATTTCCGTTTTAAGCCCGGCGCAGCGGTGGTGGCATTGCGCAGAGGCGGCGCTATTCACGCTTACCACAGCATCAACAATTATTTCGGAATAACCGAGATGATACAGGTCCCCTCTATTTATTGGAACGACGTTCACGGAAGAGCGGAGGGCGAATGTACACAGGACGGGGAGGCAATGCAGATGATGGACGCCTTGGGGCAAAATATGGCATACCTGATCAAGATGAAAGCCGAAAGCAAGATCGCACCTCCCGAAAAAATTGACAAGGTGGCGTTTAATTACATAAGATGATCCAATAGTTTGAACATAGTTCAATACATAATACTGAACGTAGTTCAAAAAACGGTCGTTAATAACGGTCATATAGCTGCTGATAAATACGGCAGCTATTTTCATTTTTTCACTCCTTTTTTCATATACTGACAAGCAGTAGAGCTTTTGCAGACTGATTATGAATTACACCCAAAGCACTAATTTTCCGTCGGCAGCAAAAATGTCTGTACTTTGATCGAAAATTAGTATTAAACGAAAAAAGGAGTGATCGCATGCTTCAATGGCTGAACGACAATATTATTTGGGGCGCTCCAATGCTCATAATATATCTTTTGGTGGGTTTTGTCTTTTCCGTTAAGGTAAAATTCGGGCAGCTAACTCATCTGAAGTATATTTTTTCTCAAACCCTGTTCTGCAAAACCAAAGAAAAAGGAGACAAAAAGAACCTTTCCCCCTTGCAGACCCTTACCTCCGCCCTTGCCACCACCTTGGGCACCGGCAACATTGTGGCGGTAGGCGCAGCGGTTTCAATAGGCGGGGCAGGCGCTGTTTTTTGGATGCTGGTTTCCGCTTTTTTGGGCATGGCGACCTGCTACGGCGAAAACGTCCTCGGAATGCGCTACCGTATGCAGCGCCGGGACGGCAGCTGGTTCGGCGGCGCTTTTCATTATATAACCGCAGCCTTTAATACCCCCGTAATGGGAAAGCTTTACGCACTGTTTTGCCTCACCGCCAGCGTCGGAATAGGCAACATGACTCAAATCAACGCCATGTCGGGCGCTTTGAACAACGCCTTTAATATTCCGACCTGGCTGATCGGGATTATAGCCGCAGTACTTTTGGCATGGTTGATCTTCGGCGGCGTAAGGCTGTTGGGCAAGGTGACCGAAAGGGTTATCCCGGTGATTTCGGCCATATATGTTTTAGGCTGTATAGCGGTCATATTTATAAATATAACGGCTCTCCCCCAAGTAACGGCGAGAATAATAACCGAGGCATTTGATTTCAGAGCGGTAACGGGGGGAATTTTCGGCTCTGCCATGCTAAAAAGCATGAGCTGGGGCTTTCGGCGGGGAATTTTCTCCAATGAAGCGGGACTTGGCAGCAGTGTGATGCTGAACTGCGCCACATGCTCCCAAAATGCGGAAAAGCAGGGAATGTGGGCAATGCTTCAGGTGTTTTTCGACACTATCGTAATGTGCACATTGACCGCTCTGACGATCCTTGTAACGGGAGCTGATAAAATAGCGACGGACGGGATCACTAATGCGGTTTATGCTTTCAGCGGGGTATTCGGAGATTATTCGGCAGGCTTTGTGGCGATTTCCCTGACTGTTTTTGCAATAACCACCGCCGCAGGCTGGTCGGTGTACGGTTCAAATTCATTGGAGTATTTAACGGGCGGAAAAGGTAAAACCGTATTCCTGCTGGTTTTTGCCGCCGCCACCGTTGTGGGAGCAACTATGAAAATAGAGCTTGTATGGCAGCTTTCCGACTTGCTCAACGGCTTAATGGCAATGCCCAATCTTCCCGCAATGCTGATTTTGTCGGGGGAGGTGAAAAATTTTGTTACCGAGCCTAATTTTAACGGAAAAGCTGTTGAAATAACGTCTCGCAGAATATGATGAACATTGTTCAACATATCTATCCTCTTGACATTTCCTCCTTCTTGTGCTAATATTACCTTAGAAGAGTTAGTATTAGATAACTCAAGAAAAGAGGAACAGAGAAATGGTAAAAACAACAGTAAATGTAGAGGGTATGGCTTGCAATATGTGCGAAGCCCATATAAACGACGCTGTACGCAATAATTTTAACGTAAAAAAGGTTACCTCCTCTCATAAAACGGGCATAACCGAAATAATTTCCGAAAACCCCATTGACGAAGAGAATATCAAAAAGGTCATTTCCGCTGACGGCTATACTGTTACGGCGGTCAAATCCGAAGCTTACGAGAAAAAAGGCTTCTCCCTTTTCGGAAAAAAGTGAATTGCCCGAAAAATCGGTATGAGTGCATTTTAGTGCATTTGAGTACATTTTAGTGCAAAGGAAGTAATTCTTTTGCACTTTTTTCTTGCAAGAAAAACGACATTGTGTTATACTATGCATAAATCCTCTTTCTTGTCCGAAAAAATAAAAAGGATCAAATGATATGTATAAGATAATGATAATAGAAGACGACGAAGCCTTGGCAAATGAAATGAAAAAGCAGATCGAATCCTGGGGCAACGAGGTAAGCTGTCTGAGAGAATTTCGAGATATTATTCCCGCATTCACCGCTTACGACCCTCACATGGTTCTTATGGACATAACCCTGCCTTTTTTCAACGGCTATCATTGGTGCGGCGAAATAAGAAAAATTTCCAACGTGCCGATAATTTTTATCTCCTCCGCCTCCGACAATATGAATATAATAATGGCAATGAATATGGGCGGCGACGATTTTATCCCCAAGCCCATAGATCTGAGCGTAATGACGGCAAAAATAGGCGCAGTCCTTCGCCGTACCTATGACATGGGCGGGAAAATACCGGTTTTGGAGCATAAAGGAGCCGTTCTGAATTTAAACGATGCCTCCTTAAATTATAACGGCGACAGGATAGAGCTGACCAAAAACGAGTTCAGAATACTTCAAACGCTGTTGGAAAACAAAGGCAAGGCGGTAAGTCGGGACACGCTTATGATAAAGCTTTGGCAAATGGATTCCTATGTGGAGGAAAACACTCTTACGGTCAATGTCACAAGGCTGAGAAAAAAGCTTGAAGCCGCAGGACTAAAGGATTTTATCACTACCAAGGTGGGTCTTGGCTATATTATTCTGTAATAGGTGAGGATATGGATACGGCAAGAAAAATTTTTTGGGAATACGTCAAACAATACCGCAGAACCGCTCTTATGTTTATAATCTTCAGCTTTATATTCGGTGCGGTTTTTTCTCTTTACGATTTGGAGGTCGAGGCGGTGATCTACTCGGCGGGTCTTTGCCTGCTTTTGGCGGCGGCGGTGCTTACGGTCAATTTTTACGGATATTATAAAAAACACGGAGAAAGAGCGGAGCTGCTGCAAAACATCGAAATACTGTCGGAAAATCTCCCCGAGCCGAAAACTCTTATTGAAAAAGACTATCGGGCAATAATCAATAAGCTGAAAAAGCTTTTGAATGACAGCGTAACCGAAAGAAGCAATCGGCAAAAGGAAAGCATAGAGTACTACACCGCTTGGGTACATCAAATAAAGACCCCGATCTCCGTAATGCGTATGATTTTGCAGGGTGAGGACACGGCGGAGCATTTAGAGCTTTCCGCCCAGCTTTTCCGCATAGAGCGGTATGTGGAAATGGTGCTGAATTATATCAGGCTCGGCGATGACGCCTCAGACTTTGTTTTTAAGGAATATTATATTGACGGAATAATTAAGCAGGCTGTTCATAAATACGCTCCGCAAATAATAAGAAAGCGTATAAGGCTCAATTACGATCAGGCAGACGGAATAACCGTTATTACAGATGAAAAGTGGCTTTTATTCATATTGGAGCAGCTTCTTTCCAACGCCGTAAAATACACCGAAAAGGGTGAGATCGCCATATCTGTAACGGAGGACAAAAAGCTGACGGTTTCCGATACTGGAATTGGAATAGCGGAGGAGGATCTGCCTCGAATTTTTGAAAAAGGCTTTACAGGCTATAACGGACGCTATGACAAAAAATCCACAGGTTTAGGCTTGTATCTATGCAAATTGACGGCGGATAAGCTTTCCCATAAAATAGAGGTGACCTCAAGGGCGGGAGCGGGAACTGTTTTTTCCATAGATTTAAAGCGCTATCAGCTTCAGAATGAATAATGTTACAAAAATGTCACGCAGCGGATAATAATTGTCACTTTTTTCAATGTCGGGATATGAATTTTTTTGCTAAAATATCAATCAGGACAAGAAAAAGGAGAAACCGAAAATGACGATATTGGAAACCAAATGCCTTAAAAAAATTTATACTGCCCGATTTGGCGGCAGCCAGGTAAAGGCTTTGACCGACGTTTCCTTTTCCGTGGAGCAGGGGGAATATGTTGCCGTAATGGGTGAATCCGGTTCGGGTAAAACCACCCTTTTAAACATTTTAGCCGCCTTGGATAAGCCCACGGGAGGACAGGTGCTGCTGGAGGGGAAGGATATAACCTCAATAAAGGATAAAGACATTGCCGCATTCAGACGCGATAACTTAGGCTTTGTTTTTCAGGATTTTAATCTTTTGGACACCTTCACCGTACAGGACAATATATTTCTTCCCTTGGTATTGAGCGGGAAAACCTACGGCGAAATGAGGGAAAGACTTATGCCCATTGCGCAAAAGTTAGAGATCACCGACCTTTTGAACAAGTACCCCTACGAGGTGTCGGGCGGGCAAAAGCAGCGTGCGGCGGTGGCAAGAGCCATAATCACTTACCCCAAGCTGATCTTAGCCGATGAGCCCACAGGCGCATTGGACTCCCGCTCCACCGACAGCCTGCTGAAAATTTTCAACGACATAAATGCCGAGGGGCAAACCATAATTATGGTCACTCATTCCACCAAAGCCGCCAGCCATGCGAGCCGAGTGCTTTTTATCAAGGACGGTCAGGTGTTCCACCAGATCCACAGGGGCGGAAATTCCAATGCGGAGTTGTATCAAAAAATTTCCGATACCTTAACGGTTATCGCCACAGGGGGCGCTCTTTCTCAAGACGGTTTTTCGGGGGTGGGTGAAATTGGATAACAAGCTGTATATGCGCTTAGCGGCGGAAAACATAAAAAAGAACGGCAGGACCTATATCCCTTATATTTTGACCTGTATTTTGACCGTAGCAATGTTTTATATGATAGGCTCTCTCGCCAACAATCCCACTCTTCTCTCCATGAAGGTAGGCGGGAACGCAATGGCGATAATTTTAGCCTTGGGTACAATCGTTGTGGGTATTTTTGCGGTAATATTCCTTTTTTACACCAACAGCTTTTTGATGAAAAGGAGGAAAAAGGAATTTGGACTGTACAACATTTTGGGTATGGGAAAGCGTCATATAGCCAAGGTGGTAGCTCTTGAGACCCTTTATACTGCGGCAGTAAGTCTTGCTGCGGGTTTGTTTGTAGGAATTGTCTTGGATAAGCTCATGTTTTTGGCTATCACCAAGATCTTAGGAGGGAACGCAGCCTTGGGGTTTTATATCTCGATTCCCTCTATCGCAGTCACCCTTGTGCTTTTCGGAATACTCTTTTTACTGATACTGCTTAATTCTCTGAAGCAAATTGTACTGTCAAAGCCTATCGAGCTGCTTCGAGGCGGCAATGTAGGCGAAAAGGAGCCTAAAACCAAATGGTTCATGACAGTATTGGGCGTTATCTGTCTCGGATCGGGCTATTGTATGGCGGTAACCGTTGAAAACGTGGGAATTGCCATAGGCATTTTCTTTATAGCGGTTATCTTGGTAATATTGGGCACATACATGCTTTTCACCGCAGGCAGCATATTTCTGCTGAAGGCGCTGCGGAAAAACAAGCGCTATTACTACAAGCCCAAGCATTTTATCTCCGTTTCGGGAATGATATACCGCATGAAGCAAAATGCGGTGGGACTTGCAAATATCTGCATTCTGTCTACAATGGTGCTGGTAATGATTTCCTGTACCTCCGCCCTGGTGATAGGCATAGACGATACTATCAACAGGCAATACCCCGATGATATAAAGGTGACCGTTTCTCACGCCTACAATACCGGCGACGACATAAGCGAAAAAAGATTGCTGGGTTTAAACAAGGCAAGGGAGCTGGCGGAAAAATACAAGGACGACATCAAGGAAAAAGGATGCTTCACCTATCTCCAATTAAGCACCAACCTAACCGATGATCAAATATCCTTAAAGGACAATACCAATTTTGAAGTGGAAATACTTACGGCGGAGGATTATAACAAGTATTCCGATACCCCTATGGAGCTAAACCCCGACGAGATCTTTATCAGAACGATAAATCAGTCCTACGGTTATCCCTCCATGACCGTTTTCGGCAAGGAATATAAGGTAGGCGGCAGGGACAACATTTCCAACGGTTACGATTATCCTCAATTTATTATATATGTAAAGAATGTTGACGCTTTGCGGGAAATAAACTTTAACTGCAATGAGGAAATGGGCGTTTTAGATACGGAATACAGCCGTTTAAACGTGGTATTGCAATACGATATTGCCAATGAGGAGAAAAGGCAGGAGATATATGACGCATTTTTCACCTTAAGGGAGGATTATCTCATATCCGTATCGGATAAAGCCACCGCCCGCAGCGATTATGCGGGAGTTTACGGCGGGCTGTTCTTCTTGGGCATATTCTTAGGCACTTTGTTTATAACGGCGACTATCCTTATCATTTACTACAAGCAAATTTCCGAGGGATATGAGGATCAGAGCCGATTTGATATAATGCAAAGGGTCGGAATGAGCAAAAGCGAGGTAAGATCCGCCATACATTCACAGGTGCTATGCGTGTTCTTTCTGCCGCTTATCACGGCGGGAATACACACCGTCTTTGCATTTAACATAGTGCTGAAATGCATGTTTGGCTTGGGTTTTGCCAATGTTCCCCTTTATTTATCCTGCACGGCGGTTTGTTTTTTGGCCTTTGCAATTATGTATATTATAATTTATGCGGTAACCGCCGGAGCTTACTTCAAAATAGTCAGCAGATAGCTGGATCGGCATACTCTCTCCATAGATCCGTTTTTTCAGTTGAAAGGACGGATTTTTTCTTTTCAGCAGACTGTCACAGTTTGTACTTGAAAAAAAGCTTTAATTGTGCTATACTAATATATAGATTTTTATATCAGAGGATTGAAGTATGTCTTACAATGATGATAAAAGAGAGCTTTTAAAGCTTAAACAGGGGCTCATAGAAGAAAGCGACGTTATTCCGGTAGATAAAAACGGCTACGGCGATAAGGGAAAATATGAGGTAAAGGGAGCAAAAAACAAGCTCATAAACTTTTTTTATCTCTACAAGATACCCATAATCAGCATAGCCTTTGCGGTTTTTCTGCTGGCGTTCATTATTTTCAGCGCCGCTTCCGTGGAAAAGGAGGATCTGAGAGTTTTAATGATCGCCTCCGACCCCGATATATGCGAATCCTTTTTGTACAAGTCAAAGGATTACGAGCTTGCATTGGAAATGTATACGCCGAATTACGACAATAACAAGTATGTCCATGTAAATAATTACAATGTGGATCTTTCCGAGCAGCAGGACGCAAACTATTTCCTTGCCAACAATACCAAGCTTTTTTCCGAAATAAGACTGGGCGTCGCTCAGATCTTTATCGGGGACATGGAACAGCTCACCGAGCTGCTGATAGTAGACGATAACGGCGAAAGAGCGGACGCTTACGAGGATCTGTCCCTTCTTTATCCCGACGATCCGCATGTTGTGGACAAATACTACTATCAGCTGAAGGGCACGGCTTTTGCGGAAGCGGCAAAGTACGGCGATTGCCCCGACAATATTTACATGGTTTTAAGAAAAAAGGATATAAACGGCGTGGCTAATGACGACAAGGCAAACATTGAAAACCATAACAAGGCTGTGGAGGTTTTTGACAATATAGTCAAGGATAATAAGCTAAACGAGGTTCTTCCCGAAGAATAAAATAAGAGGCTGCATTAATTTGCAGCCCCGGTATCATTTATGATTGGCGTCGGTCTCTCTTTTAGCCAAAACCGCATCGGCATCGCTTATATTCAGCACGCAGCCGTTTTCGTTGGTTTCGTTGTCTGTAACCGCATAGGTTAAATATTGAGGCTCCTGCGTTTTGTTTGGAAATTCGCTGCTGTCGTTGCCTCTGCTGACGATCTCACCCCTTCGGATTTTATCGTTCTTTTTGTCAATAGGGTTTTTACTTCTGTTTTTATTCATTAGAGAAATCCTTTCAGCCCTTGGGCATAGCGTTCTTCGGCGGACAAAAGATCTTTTGCTTGGCTTATGATATTTTCGTCTGCCTCCTTGGCGTGATTTACCGTTTCGGAAATATCGATTATGCCCATATTGGTACCGTTATACACTATTTTGGCAATATTGGTGCGGGAGCGATCCGCCATTGTTTTCATTTCAATGCCCATATCCGCCATGACCTGTTGGTTTTTAGGCGGCTCGGACGGTTCGCCGCCCCGTTCTCGGATTTGTCTCGCTACCTTTTCGCAGCTGTTGTCATAGTGTTTTCGCTGCTTTTGAATGTAGTCCTTAAGCTTTTCGTCGCTGCACTTCTCGGTAATTTTATCTATGCAGTCGGAAGCCATTTTGCTGTTTTGGTAAATGGAATTTAAAATCTCCAGATCGTCTTTTTTAGACATAGTGACATTCCCCCTTTAAATATATTTTTGACAGGAAAGGATACTTTTATGCAGAGAAAACCTTTTTGGAAGCTGCTTCTTTTGGGAGTGGGCTATATGGCGCTCGGTAACGTAATGTGCACGATAATGACGGTTGCGGCTTCGGTAGTGGCAAACGTGGCGGCAATTTTAATAATATTGTTTATTTTAACTCTGTTTATATTTTACTCCCTTTGTTTTACCGTCGCCTTCAAGGACGGACAGCGGGAAAGACTTATGGTAAAAAATCACCGGGTGGAGGGAATTATCAAGGGCAGGTGGATCAGGATCGGTCTTGCGATGTTTTTGATCATGAGCATACCTTCTGCGATACTGTTTGCGGACGCCGCCATAGGTTTGTTCGACGGTTATTTGATACCCTATCGCATGATCTGCGGAATGATCTATCCCTTAGCCCTTGTCATCGGGGTGAATCATGCGGATATAACTCAAATGTCTCCGATTTGCGCACTGATATTTGCGGCTTGCTATATCCTTATACCTGTAGCAACTCAAATGGGATTTGACGCAGGCTTTAAGGATAAGCTAAATCCCGACAAAATTATATATGAGCAAAAATAGATACATTTACGGTCATATTTTGACAGCTTGTTTCATAGTCATACATTAAGGAACAAACCCTATTTCAATCGGTGAAAGGATAAATGACTATGAAAACAAAAATTCCTCATACCTTTGTTTTTTTGACCTGCTTTATAGTAGCGGCCTTGGCGATCTCCTTCAGAAACGGAACGGTTCCCGCCGTTTCAGCCTCTGTGACGGAGGGGAAAAGAACCGTTGTGATAGACAGCGGACACGGCGGCGCCGACGGCGGCTGCGTGGGGGTTAACGGCTGCGTAGAAAAGGATATAAATTTAGCTATAGCTAAGGATTTGGAGGCTCTTTTGAAGCTGTCGGGCTTTAACGTCGTTATGACGAGAAGCGAGGACGTTTCGATCCACAGCGAGGGAGTGGAAGGACTTCGCAACCAAAAGGTCAGCGATATGGAAAACAGGCTCGGAATCATCAAATCCTATCCCGACGCCATGTTTATTTCCATTCATCAAAATCAGTATACCGAGCCGGAATATTTCGGCGCTCAAATGTTTTATACCACCAACAATACCGGCAACTTTAAATTGGCGCAGCTGATGCAGGAAAGCTTTAGAGAGCTTCAGCCCGAAAACGACAGGGAAATAAAGCTTATAGACAATGATCTGTATCTCTTCAAAAATACCGATCAGCCCGCAATTTTAGCGGAGTGCGGATTTTTATCCAACTCAAACGATGCAGCGAACCTTTCGGACAGCGAATATCAAAAAAAGGTGGCGTTTACCATATACAAAGGCGTTATGAGATACTACAATTCCGCCGACGCAGCGAATGTTCAAATTACAGGAGAAGGAAATGGCGAAAACGAAAACATATTATATATGCAGTGAGTGCGGTCGGGAATATCCCAAGTGGCAGGGCAAATGCAGCTCCTGCGGCGCATGGAACAGCTTGGATGAGGCAGTGATCGATACCGCTTCAAGAGCCGTTTCCGGACGCACGGTAAAGTATGCCAAGCTCAGCGAGATCGGCTATGATGAGGACGTAAGATATGACACGGGCTCGGCGGAATTGAACCGAGTGCTGGGGGGCGGCTTGGTAAAAGGCTCACTGGTGCTGCTAAGCGGCGACCCGGGAATAGGAAAATCCACCCTGCTTTTGCAAATATGCGATTTTTTGGGCAACGATCATCAAGTCCTTTATATATCGGGAGAGGAAAGCCGCAGACAAATCAAGCTTCGAGCCGAACGCCTTAAGGTGGAAACGGAAAACCTAAGCCTTATAGCCGATACCGACTGCAACGCCATTATTTCCTCCATAACGGAGCATAAGCCCGATATAGTGATAGTGGACTCGATCCAAACAATACGGCTTGACAATATAGTCTCCGCCGCAGGAAGTCTTGTACAGGTGAGAGAGTGCACCAATGCCCTTATGCGCCTTGCCAAAACCGAAGAGATCCCGATTTTCATAGTCGGTCACGTCAACAAGGACGGAGGCATTGCGGGACCGAAGGTTTTGGAGCACATAGTGGACACGGTGCTGTATTTTGAAGGCGACAAGCAGCTTTCCTACCGTATTTTAAGGGCAGAGAAGAACCGCTTCGGGTCCACCAATGAAATAGGAGTTTTCCAAATGTCCGACAGCGGCTTGAAGGAGGTGCAAAATCCCTCCGCAATGCTTCTCTCGGGCAGACCTGCCAATGTCAGCGGCATAAGCATTTTATGCACGATGGAGGGTACTCGTCCGATCTTTGCGGAGGTACAGGCATTGGTCGCCAAAACCTCCTTCGCCGCCCCAAGGCGTGTGGCCAGCGGCTTTGACTATAATCGGCTCTGCCTGATTTTGGCGGTTTTGGAAAAGAGAACGGGCTATTTTTTCGGAATGTTCGATATTTATATAAACATAATCGGCGGTCTTAGGATCGACGAACCCGCTTCCGATTTGGCGGTGGCATTAGCCTTGTATTCCGGGCTTTGCGACAGACCGATCCCCGAGGATATGTTTGTTTTGGGCGAAATAGGTTTAGGCGGCGAGATCCGCAATACATCTCACATAGCGGAAAGAATAAAGGAGGGCGAAAGGCTTGGCTTTAAAGCCTGCATAGTGCCTAAATCCGCTTTACAAGCCTTGGATAAATCGAAAAAGTATAAAATAAATATTTTGGGAGTTTCAAATTTGCAGCAGGCGTTTAAGGCTTTGGATATGTATCAGCAGAAAAAAGCTGCCGCCGGCTCAAAAAAATCTGCCGCAGATCAAAGCTCCGAGTAATATTATTGTAAGAAAGAGGGAAAATGCTTATGCTGATTATTGACATAGCTCCATGCAGGGAATGACGGAAAGCATGGAGCAAACAGGCTGATACCGTCGTGCCTTGCATTTTGATGAGGAAAATTCAAAAATCAAAAGGAGCAAGGTATTATGAAAAGTAATTTTAATACGTTAAAAGAATTAAAGCAGTTTATTATTTTGTGGTTAACACAGTCGCTGTCTCAGCTTGGCAGCGCCATGACAAATTTCGCTTTGGTGATATGGCTGTATCAAAGCAGCGGCTCGGCGCTTACCACTGCGCTTCTGACGGTATGCTCGTATGCGCCTTACGTTATTATGAGCATTTTTGCGGGAGCGATAAGCGACAGGTGGAACAAAAAGGCGGTAATGCTGATTTGCGACAGCTTTGCGGCGTTGTGTACGGTGACGGTGTTTATCCTGCTTAAAACGGATACGCTGGCAGTGTGGCACTTGTATGTGCTGAATGCGCTGAACGGACTTATGAACACTATTCAGCAGCCCGCCTCGGACGTAGCCACCACGCTGCTTACTCCCGAAAAGCATTATCAAAAAACAAGCGGAATGAGATCCTTTTCCAACTCCCTTATCACCATTCTGACCCCTGTTTTTGCCACTGCATTTACTGCATTTGCCGGTGTTGAGGCGGTTATCTGCTTTGATCTGACGACCTTTTTCACAGCGTTTATCGTTTTGCTTTTCTTTATAAGGCTTCCCAAGGTCAAAGCGGAGGAGAATAAAAAGGAAAGCCTGTTAAGCTCTGCAAAAGGCGGATTGGTTTTCTTAAAAAGCAATAAGGGCATTTTGTGGCTGATAATCTTTTTGTCGGCGGTCAACCTGATCGCCTCGATATATGACGCCGCATTTCCCGCAATGGTGCTGTCCGTTGCCGATGAAACGGTGCTCGGCGTTGCCAATGCCGTTATCGGCGCCGCAAATTTGGCGGGCAGTCTTGTCGTTACGTTTTTGCCTGCACCGAAAAACAGGGCGAAGACGGTTTGTGACTGTATGCTTATTTCGTTGAGCACGGAGAATTTTCTCCTTGCCTTCGGACGGTCGCCGATTTTGTGGTATATCGGCGGGATATTGGGCTGGATCACCATACCCATTATGAACGCCAACTTGGACGTAATATTTCGCACAAGGATCCCCGTCGAAATGCAGGGAAGGGTATATTCCGCAAGAAACACTCTGCAATTTTTTACCATTCCCGTCGGGTATTTGTTAGGCGGAGCATTGGTGGACAACGTATTCGAGCCTTTTATGGCAGGAATACCCAAGGACAGTATCCTTGCGTCTCTCTTCGGAAGTCAAAAAGGCTCGGGAGCAGCTTTTCTGTTTTTTGTGATCGGACTTGCAGGAGTCGCCGTATGCCTTATTTTCAGAAGGATAAAGGCAATACGGGAGCTTAAGTGAATAAATAGGCGACTGTAAAACATTACCCAATAATTATTCAAGCCACATCGTTTGATGTGGCTTGGGTGTTTTTTAGCTCTAACGGCATTAGCATCAGTCAATTTGCATATTTCTCTATATATTCGTTAACAGTGAGAAATTCTCCCGTGCTTTCATAGATCTCATGGATTTTTTTAGCGTGCTCAAGTCCCACAAAGCGGTAATGCCAAGGCTCGTAAATAAAGCCGGTAATGTCCTCCTTGCCCTTGGGGTAGCTTAAAATAAATCCGTATTTCCAGGAGTTTTCGATCAGCCAGTCATATTGCGGCAGCTGATCGAAGCTTTCATCAAGATCGCTGTGATTGCTCCAGTAGGTGTCGGAAACTATATCCATGGCAAGTCCCGCATTATGCTCGCTGTGACCGGGCAGAGCGATCT
>JAMPBF010000037.1 GCA_023666805.1 Bacillota bacterium | reverse complement strand
CGCAAGCCGATTCCCGTTGGGAATTAAATTAAACATTGGTTGAAATGCGCAGCACGTAAAGAGAGCACCTTTATAAAAGATATAAATCTCCGTAATCCCCCCGCCGAAGGCGGCAAAAGCCGTCTGCCAAGACAACCCCCCATTTTCACTCCACCGACTTCAAAGCCTCGATCATATCCACCTTTTTAAGATGCCTATGCATATAAACGGTAACGATCAGGCTGAATACGACGGTGACAAGTCCTGCTAAGACAAAGCTTGCGGGGCTTATGTCTCTGCCGAACATTACCATATCGATCTCGGTGGTTTGTATGATGAAATCGGACAGGAATTTTCCGCCCACAAGTCCAACGGCGATTCCCATTAGCGTTAAAATAAAATTCTCCCTGAAAATGTAGCCGTCCACCTCTAAATCATAAAAGCCCATGACCTTTAAAGTGGCTATTTCTCTTATTCTTTCGGTGATGTTTATATTTGTGAGATTGTACAGCACCACGAAGGCAAGAGCGCCTGCGCTGACTATCAGCACGATCACCACGTAATTTAAGGCGTCCAGCATCGAGGACATTGTGACTATCATATCCACCCTGTAATTTACCGCCATTACGGCCTTTGTTTCCAAAAGCTCGGCGGCAAATTTGTCCCGCTGTTCCTCGGCGGCGAGGGTTTCCTCCGCCTTGCCGCCGCCGAATGCGATCATATTGTACTCGGGCTGTTCCCCGAAGATCTCTTCGTAAAGCGCTTCGGACATGTACGTATAGTGCTGGGGGTAATTTTCGATCGCACCCGATACGGTAACGGTCTTTCTATCGGTTTCGTCCTGATACAGCTCCACAGCGTCGCCGATTTTTATTCCCAAAAGCAGCGAGGTCTTTTCGTCTATCAACACGGTGTTGTCGCTGAAATCGTAGCGCTCCCCGGTTATGCGGTTTTTGAAGCAGTAAAACCGTTGAAGCTCCTCCTTGCTCTCGGGGACGATAAGATAGGTATCGGTGGTTTTACCCTCGTGGGATACGGTGAGCTTTTTCTGCATGTATTTGGATTTTTCGCAGCCGTAGTCGGCAAGCAGGCTCTCGATTTTTTCGGTGTCGCCGCTGTCCACGCTGTCGTATGCCAAAATTCCCGTATATGAGTTAAGCTCTCCGTACTGCTTGTTGATAATGTCGCTGATAGAGTTTTCCAGTGCAAAGCCCACCAAGGTCAAGGCGGTGCAGCCTGCAACGCCCACCACGGTCATAAACATTCTGCGCTTATACCTGAACAGGTTTCTTGCGGTGACCTTGCCGTTAAAGCCCACCTTTTGCCAGAAGGGCAGCTTATCCAAAAGTATCATCTTTCCCGCTCTCGGCGCTTTGGGGCGCATCAGCTGGGCAGGCTCCTCCGACAGCTCGCTTTTGCAGGAAAAGTAGACGGTAAGCGCCACAGCCGCCATTGCCACGGCGGTGCAGACCGTCGTCAACAGCCAGTCGGTGGGTATGCTGTTTAAGGGAATGTCATACATCATGCCGTAAGCGGTGATTATAACAAAGGGGAAAAGCTTCTGTCCTGCGACTGCGCCTATAAACGAGCCTAAGAATGTGGCAGAAAGTGCGTAGAATAAGTACTTAAAGGCTATCTGTCCGTTTGTGTAGCCCAAGGCCTTTAAGGTGCCTATTTGAGATCTTTGCTCCTCCACCATTCTTGTCATGGTGGTAAGGCATACCAATGCCGCCACCAGTATAAAGAATATGGGGAACACCGATGCAATGTTGTTTATTCTCTGAGCGTTTTCTCCGTATTCGGAATAGCCGGGGTTGCCGCTTCGGTCAAATACGTACCATTCGGGGTTTTGAATATCCTCCAGCTCCCGCTTGGCGTCCCGTATTTTCTGCTCGCCTTCGGCGATCTCCTCCTCCGCTTCCTTTTTGGCGTCCTCATATTCCTTTAAGCCTTTTTTGTAATCGTCCTTGCCCTCGGTGATCTTTTTAACTCCGTCGGCATAGTCCAGCTCGCCTTGCCGATAGTCCTCAACGCCCTTTTTATATTCGGCTTCGCCGTTGTTCAGGGCCTCTCTTGAAGCAGCCAGCTCTTGCTCTCCCCTGATTTTTTCAGCCTCCAAGGTCTCCTCGCCCTCCTTGAGCTGACCCTCCGCCTCGTCAAGCCGCAGCTTTGCTGCGTCAAGCTCCGCCTTTGCTTCGTCCAGCTGCCGCTTGCTTTCCTCAAGGGCGGGAGCGGTTTGCTCCAAGGAAGCGGACAGCTGTTCAAGATACGCCAAGGCGGCGTT
Source organism: Bacillota bacterium (assembly GCA_023666805.1). Lineage (GTDB taxonomy): Bacteria > Bacillota > Clostridia > Oscillospirales > Ruminococcaceae > Ruminiclostridium_E. Next base: position 14,560 of record JAMPBF010000037.1, on the reverse strand, counting down.
AAATTCGGGTCTTACCTCTGCGCTGTTTTGTATCGAATAGTTGGGAATTTCGGCAGACGCTTCCAAAGCGCTCATAAATTGCTCCGTAAACTCTGCGGGAGGAACGCCAATAGCGCTCCAAGTCTCCAAAAGCTCGTCTGCGCTTATCTGTCCGCCGTAATAAGCGTTCATCGCCTCGTAGGCGGCGTCTTTTTGAGACGAAAGGGCGTTATACTGCGAAAGACCCTCCTCGTATTCGGAAAGACCCTGCTTGTATTGATCCCAGCCCGCCTCATACTCCCTGCGGGAGCTGTTTAGAAGCAGCAGATTGGCATTCAGCTCGTTTTGAGCCTGATTGATCTGATCGTTAAACTCGGTTTCGCCCTTTCTGAGCTCGCTCCAGCCTCTGTCCAGCTCGTCTCTGGAGTCGTCGAGGGTCTTTCTGCCCTCCTCCAGCTCCTTTTTGGCGTCCTCTAATTCCGCTTCCGCCTTTTCTATTTCCGCTTTTGCGTCGTCCAATTCCTTTTTGGCGTCGGCAAGCTTTTCATCTGCTTCCTTTTTTCCGTCCTCCAGCTCTTTTTCAGCCTTTTCTATTTCCTCGCCGGCTTCGGCCAAGATCTCGTCGTACCGCTCTATTTCCCGGTTGCCGCCTATGTCCTCCAAAAGAAGCCGCACCCGCTCGTTCTCTTGATCGTATTCGCTGCTGTAAGCGCTTAAGGGCAGCAGACTGTCCGCCACGGCGTAAATCTCGGTGTAGACCTCGGTTTTGAAATTTTCCTCATTTATGTAGATAATGCCGGAGATGTTGCCGTTGCCGATAGTGGTGTTGCCTCTTGAGGACATGTCGATATAGGCGGGGGAAATAAAAGTGCCCACTACGGTGTATTCGGTGATCTTCAAGGTATCCGAAAGCGGATTTTCGTCCCCCGATTTCATCAGGAGCCGTTTGCCGATGCTGTTTCCGTCCTTCAGCAAGCCGCCGCTGTCTACAATGCACTCGTCGGCTTTTTCGGGGAACCGTCCCTCCACAAGCTCCAGCTGTGTAGCCTCGTTGTTTTTGCCGTAATCCTTAAGGGACATTACCCTTGCCGCATCGTCTCTGTCGCCGCCCTCGCCGTTTTCAATGATCACGTCTGCGAAATAGCCGGGATATATTTTTATCCCCTCCGCCGCCTCCAGCGCTTCTATATCCTCGTCGGCAAAGCCGAAGGTGGAGATCAGGCGAAAGTGAGCCAAATTGTGCTCTTTATAATAACTGTCGGAGCACAGCTTCATATCGGGAGAGGAATTTTTCACCCCCGCAAAAAAGGAGATACCGATAGCCACAATGCCGAAAATAGACAAAAAGCGGCTTTTCGTCTTAAATATTTCAATGAAAGCATTCTTTTTTAAGGCACTTTTCATTATTAGCTTCTTCCTTTACTGTACGGCAAAATTACCATTCTATTTCCTCTACGGGGGTCGGCTTGACATTGGTTTCGGTTTTGCTCACCCTGCTGTTTTTCAGGTATATTATCCTGTCCGCCATCGGCGCAATTGCAGAGTTATGGGTCACCAGAATGACCGTCATTCCGTTTTGGCGGCAGGTGTCTTGAAGAAGCTTCAGTATCAGCTTGCCGGTGTTGTAGTCCAAAGCGCCTGTCGGTTCGTCGCAAAGCAGGAGCTTGGGTTTTTTCGCCAAGGCTCTTGCGATAGCCACCCGCTGCTGCTCGCCGCCGGAAAGCTGGGCGGGAAAGTTGTCCAGCCTTTCCCCCAAGCCCACTTGGGTAAGAATATCCGCAGCGGGAATAAAGTCGGTGCAGGTCTGCGCCGCCAGCTCCACATTTTCCTTGGCGGTAAGGTTGGGTATCAGGTTGTAGAACTGAAAGACAAAGCCTATCTCGTTTCTGCGGTATCCGATAAGCTGTTTTCTGTTATATTGGGCAATGTCGTTTCCGTCCACGGAGATAATCCCGCCGTCGGCAGTGTCCATTCCTCCCAAAAGGTTTAAAACGGTGGTCTTTCCCGATCCCGAGGGACCTAAAATTATGGCAAGCTCTCCCTTTTCAATAGAGAACTCTATATTGTCTGCGGCGGAAATGACGATCTCTCCTACCTTATAGCGCTTGCATACGTCCTTAAGCTGTACATAGCTCATAAATTCACCTCTTTATGAAATGAGTATGCTTTTAGTATAACATAGAGAGGATTTAATTTCAATAATTTTTTAAATGTGAAAAAAATTTCACAAACCGACGCCTTCCGACAGACGGCAGGCTGTCCGAAGAGGATAGGCTTTACTTCGTACTGTCGAAAACGTCCGAGCTTATAAATTTCGGAGGCTTTGCCTTTTGATAAATGATTTTAAACTTTAAACGGAAAAATTTGCCTCTAACGGGAAATTACATATTGACTTTACCCGCTTTTTCAAGTATAATAATAATGGATAACTCTAAAAATATCCGAACGGATCACTGCAAAATACACTGATATATCGAAAGCAATTGTTGGAATTTTCCCGCAATTTACGGGGCTTATGATGAAAAAAGGAAAAGCGTTAAATCTGTCACTTGTGCCTATCTACATATTAATAGTGGTGCTTTATGTCATAAGCTGCGCATCGGCGGTGTTGGCGGTGATCATAAGGGAGCAGGATTACGATATTTTATACTGGCTGATCCCCTCCGTTACCGCAGTGTTTGTGCTTTTCGCAATAGGAAGCACCTTGTTTTTCAGAAGACTGAAATCCCGTTTTGACGGCTCCTTCGATATTGTGCTTTCCGCCTTTTCCTCGGAGAAAACCGAAGCGCTGAGATCCTTAAACGACGGCGACCCCACCCCGGAGCAGCTTTCGCATTGGGTGTCGGAGCAGTCTCGGCTTACCGCCGACGCACGGTGGAGAACCTCCGTGGCTGTGGCGGCGGTGGACAATTCCTCGGAGATATTTTGGTGGCTCTACGGCGATAAATCCAAATATTATTTCGGCGAGTACTGGTCAAAGACTTACGGATATAATCAGTTAAGCGCAAGCGGGGATATTAGGAAGGTACTTTCCGAGGGTACTCTTGCGGATTTTAACGGCGCTGTCCGCAAGCTTCAGGAGGGCGTTTCGGCAAGCTTCAATATTATGGGCGATCTAAGGCTCAACTCTCACAAAACGGTGAGAGTCCGCATTACAGCCAAGATATTGGATATAGAGGATTCACACGGCGTAATAGTCGGGACGCTTCACAACATGGAGGAAGAGGATAATCTTATAAAGGATCTGGAAAGCGCCCGCATTAGGGAAAATTTTCTGCTTCGCTCCCGCAGCGACGTGGTTTACAAGGTTGACCTGCCCGACAACAAGCTGAAAATACTTACGCCCAAGACCGCCAAGGAGCTTTTCGGCTTTGGAGATCTGCCCGATTTCGACGGAGGCCGCCGACCCTATTGGCAGATGATCCACCCCGATTTCAGAGAGGGCTTTGTGGATCGCTTCTTTAATTATAATCACATGATGATGATGCCTGAGCATATAATGACATATCAGTATAAAATCAAAACGCTGGAGGGAAGTTACATTTGGGTGGAGCATCAGGCTCAGGTGACGGCCTATCATGACGGAGAGGTCAAAAGCGTTATCGGGCGTATTACCAACATAAGCGAGGTCAAGGCTAAGGAAAGGGACGGTCTGCATCAGACCAATTACGACAGCCTTACCGGAGCGATGGTTTTCTCTGCCGTCAAGGAGCTTTTCGATAAGGAAGCGGGCAGCGGACAGCCCAAGGCGATACTGCTCTTTAATATAAACCGATTTAGGCTTATCAACAACGAATACGGCTACGACTTCGGAAATTTAGTGCTGAGATACTTTGTATGCGCCCTTTGGGAAAGCCAAAAAACCCAATGTCAGGTGGGCAGAGTGGACAGCGATACCTTTATAGTGGCGCTTCTTCGGGCTGATACCGAGGAGATCGCCAAAATTCAGATAGAAGCATTATTTGAAAAATTCAACGAAACCTTAGAGGTGGAGGGCAAAATGGTGAATTTGACCATATCCGCCGCCGCCTCTGAAATATCCGCCGAGAGCGGCTTTGCGCAGCTTTATCATCAGGCGGAAAAAGCGCTTGCCGTTTGCAAAAGCGCCAACAGTCCTTTTGCAAGCAGCTATGAAATTTACAACAGCCATACAGAGGAACAATACACCAAGCTTCAATAACTTAATCCGACGGCTTTCCGTCCTTTAAACGGCGGTTGGCGGCGGGTCTCGGGCAAATCCCGAGGCTCTCGGATTTTCACAAATTCGGGGCGCTGCCCCTCATTGAAACTGAAAGGAAATTACCGGCAATGGCAGAGAACAATAACAACGGGACAAACAGCGCACCCGAAAAAGGGGGATTCAAAGTGACAGCGGTAGACGGAAAGGTTTCCGTTACAGTGGACGAAATGGGCGATTGGGCAAAGGTAACCATCACCACGCCGCAGTTTGGCGGCCATGCGGCTACCTTAGACGACGCCATTAAGGAATTAAACAAGGCGGGAGTTAATACGAACATTGACGAGGAGGGGCTTCGCAGATATGTGGAGTATCCCCCCGCAGACGGCACGCCCTTTCTTGCGGCGGAATCAACTCCTGCGGAGGACGGCTTCGACGGCTCCATAAGCTACAATTTCGAGCCTAAAAACGAGTTTAAGCCAACCATCGACGAGGAAACGGGACTTGTAAACTATAAGGAGCTGGGCAGGATCAGAAACGTGCAGAAGGGCACTCTGATCGCCACCATAAAGCCCAACACCAACGGCGTGCCCGGCGTTACGGTAAAGGGCGCACCCATAAATCCCATACCCGGCAAGCCTGCCAAATTTGCCATTGGCGCAGGCACGGTCATCAGCAACGACCAAACCAAGATCTATGCCGCAGACGACGGAAATCTCCGTTGGGAAAAGGACAGATTTGTGGTGGACACCACCGTGACCATAAACGACTGGATAGACGCAGGCATCGGCAACATCGACTTCGTAGGCGACGTAGTGATCAAGGGCGGAGTTATGGAAGGCTATCGGGTAAAGGGCAAAAACGTCACCATTAAGGAAAACGTGACCAACGCCACCGTAGAGGCGACCCAGTCTATCGAGCTGAAAAGCGGTGCGGTATATTCCAAGCTCAGCTGTGACGGGGAGATAAAGATGTCCTTTGCGGAAAACTGCACGATCTACTGCAAGGGTGACTTAAATTCCAAATCCTTGGTAAACTGCAACGTGCTTTGCGAGGGCGAGGTGTCGGTGCAGGGCGGCAAGGGCGTAATAGTGGGCGGCGAGTGTATCTGCTACCACAATATCACCGCTTCGCTGGTGGGCTCCGAAAGCTATACCAAAACCGTGATAAATTTGGGCAACACCGCCGTTTTGATGAAAAGCCACAAGGAGCTGAACGACAACTACACGACCCTTAACACCAACTATAAAAAGCTTAAAAATCTGTACGAAAAGCTTAACGAGCTGAAGAGCGTGCAGCCGCTCACCGAACAGCAGGAGCACGCAAGAAAGCAGGCGTTTCTCTTTGTAATGAACGAGAAAAATACCTTGGCGGACATGGCGGTCAAAATCGACCAAAACGAAAGGATCTTGGCTAAAAGCAAGCTTTTGCACTTGGGAGTGAAAAACAAGTGCTTCCCCAACGTTACCATCAAGCTTTACAATGCGATTTACGACAATAAGGTGGAAACGGGGCAGGTCACCTTCTATTTGGATTCCGACAACGAGATCAAATTCCGCGCAGGCGTAAAGTGAATTTGGAAGGCTGTTTGTGTGTTTGTACAGCAAGCAGCCTTTTATTTTATTTTAGTGCGGTACTTGTATTTTTCTTAAATTCGTGATATACTGTTAAAAGTAAAAAAGAAGGGAATTTTATAATGGATCATTATAACGAACAGCTTGTAGAAAAAGCCACCGACGGCAAGGATATTTTAAAGCGCATTGCCATAGGCTTGGGTCTGCTTATAGTAATAGTAATATCGGTATTCGCCATGATGTTGTTCGGCTCGTTTATGCTGATTTTGATACCTGTCGGCGCTGCGTATTTGGCATATCTCCTTTTCACCGGCACCTTTACCGAGTACGAATATATAGTCACCAACAATGATTTGGATATAGACAAGATCGTGGGAAGGCGCAAGAGAAAGCGCCTTATAACGGTAAAATTAAGCAATGTAAGCGAATGGGGCGAATACGGCGGCAATACCGTAGCCGCCGACGCTACGGTGATTGCCACCGACGGCAGGGGACAGAAGGATTACTATCTTACGGCTAAGCATGATAAATACGGCAAGGTTGCGGTAATTTTCACCCCGATAGAGGAGACCCTTGTAAATATAAACTTTGCAGTGCCTCACAGCGTCAAAAACAGGGATCTGACCGCCAAAGGCAAAGCGCAGGACGAAAAGGAGCTGGAAGAGGAACGGGAGCTTGACGAAAGGCTTAAGTCGGAAGCCGAAACCGAGGAATAAATCAATGAATAATTATGGCAGCACCGCACAATCCTTGTGCGGTGCTGCCTTTACATATTTTCCGCTTGCGTTTGCCGACTGAAGGTCGGCAATTTACCGATCGGTATCGGCATAAGCCGTAAGAAATTCCTTCATAATATCCAAGGGGCTTTCCGCCGATTTGATCTTGACCCTGACATGAACTCTTCCCGTCATGTTCAGGCTTATTCGGTCAAGCAGTGCATCGGGCAGGGCACTTATCTTCTTGATCTTTGGGTTTTCGGTATAGAACAGCAGATAATCGCCGCTTTGAACTATTTCTTCTATTCCCGCTTTTTCCGCCATGTTTCTGAGCAAGGCTATCTGCACCAGATTGTACACCGATTTGGGCACGTCGCCGTAGCGGTCGATAAGCTCGTCTGTAACCTCCAAGGAATCCTGTTCGTTTTTAATGGAGGCTATCTTGCGGTAGCAGGTTATTCTTTGGGCGGAGCCGGGCACATAGCTGTCGGGAATGTAGGCGTTTATCTTTATATCGATAAGGCAGTCCTTTTGGGAAACATTTTCGGGCTTTTCTCCGTTTCTCTCCTTCACCGCCTCGTCAAGCAGCTTTAGGTACATATCGTAGCCCACCGCCGTCAAATGTCCCGACTGACTTGCGCCCAAAATAGAGCCTGCGCCTCTTATTTCCAGATCTCTTACGGCGATCCTGAAGCCGCTGCCGAATTTGGTAAACTCCCGTATCGCTTCCAGGCGCTTGGCGGCGATCTCCGACAGGACCTTTCCCCTTTTAAATGTAAAGTAGGCAAAGGCTCTGCGGTTTGTTCTGCCAACTCTTCCTCTGAGTTGGTGGAGCTGGGCGAGCCCCATATTTTCCGCATTTTCTATGATAAGGGTGTTTACGTTCGGCACATCTACGCCCGTTTCGATCAGGGTGGTGCAGACCAAAAGGTCGATCTCGCCGTTTAACAGCCTGCTCCAAACCTCCAAAAGCTCCTCCTCCTCCATTTTTCCGTGAGCGATACCGATTACCGCCTCGGGCACCAATTCGTGAAGCTTGGCGGCGCAGCTTACTATGGATTCCACCCGATTGTGGATATAGTAAACCTGTCCGTTTCGCCTTAATTCCTTATTTATCGCCGAGGCGATAACACCCCAGTCATGCTCCATAACAAAGGTAGTGATGGGCTGTCTGTCTTGGGGGGGAGTTTCCAGCACGCTCATATCCCTGATCCCCGTCATGGCCATATTTAAGGTTCTGGGAATGGGGGTGGCTGAAAGGGTGAGAATGTCAACACCCGCAAACATTTCTTTAAATTTTTCCTTGTGGGCAACGCCGAATCTTTGCTCCTCGTCTATGATAACCAAGCCCAGATCCTTAAACTCCACGTCCTTCTGTACCAGTCGGTGGGTGCCGATGACCATATCCACCAAGCCTTTTTTCAGCCTTTGCAGGGTTTCCCTCTGCTCCTTTGGCGTGACAAAGCGGGATAAAAGCGCTATCTTGAAGGGATAGCCCTCCATGCGTCTAAGCACCGTCTGATAGTGCTGCCAGGCGAGAACGGTGGTGGGGCAGAGCAATGCGCACTGCTTTCCGTCCATAAGGCATTTAAAGGCGCCTCTCAAAGCCACCTCGGTCTTGCCGAAGCCTACGTCCCCGCACAGAAGTCTGTCCATGGGGCTTTCCTTTTCCATATCCGCCTTGATCTCCGCAGAGCATCTTAATTGGTCGTCCGTTTCCACATAGTCGAAGCGGTTTTCAAACTCCTCCTGCTCCCTGCTGTCGGGGGAGAAGGGGTAGCCCTTGCTTTTAAGCCGCTTTGCGTAAAGCTGTATCAGCTCGTCAGCCATTTCCTTTGCCGCCGCCTTGGCTTTGGTCTTAGCCCTTTGCCACTGGTCGCTGTGCAGCTTGGACAGCTTGACGGTATTGGTGTCCGAAGAGCCTATATACCTTGAAATGGAATCCAGCTGGGTGACGGGCACGTACAAAACGTCCGTTCCCGCATAATTTATCTTGATGTAGTCCTTGCTTACACCGCCGTCCTTGATATTGGAAACTCCCGAGAATATGCCGATACCGTAGCTGTTATGCACCACCGGATCACCGACAGCTATTTCGTCAAGAGAGCTTATTATTTCCGCCTTTTTCCGTTTGGGGGCGGATTTTTTTATTGAGGTGACCGCCCTGTGGGACAGACAAAGGTATTTTGCCTCGGGGTAGTCAAAGCCCGCCGACAGCATGCCGGATAAGACGGTTATCTTGTTTTTCTGAGGCTTGGTGGGGTTGGGTGAGTATTCGGCGTTAAAGCCCTCCTTGACCAGATCCTCCTCCAAATTTTTCGCACCCTTTTCCGTGCCCGCAAAAACGGCGATTGTATAGCCGCTGTCGGTGTAATCCTCAAGCTGTTCCTTTAAAACCGCCATTTCTCCGCTCCAAAGGGAAACGGTGTTTGCCTGTGCGGGGATAATGCTGTCAAGCTCCAGTCCGCCGCCTCTTATAAAGCTATCTAAGTAAAGCCTGAGCTTGGGAGTTAATTTTTCACTGTATTCCGCTTTTGTCAGGCAGTATTTGTCAAGTCCCCTGCACAGCATGCCCTCCTCGGTAAGCAGCTTTATTTCCTCCAAATACTGTCCCTGCGCTCCCTTAAGATTATCCGCGCAGCCCGAGTTTTCGCAAATGATCACGGCGTTGACATAGTCGAAAATGCTCTGCGCATCGGGGCAGCAAAGGGGGAACAGCTTATCGCCGTTAAGTCCCAAGCCGTCCTTCAGCTTGCCGATGTCCCGTCTTAGATTTTTGACCGCCTTGTCCGCATTTTTGCCCTTTATGGCGGAAATCAGCTTTTCTATGCGGAGAACAAGCTCCTCCTCGGGGCACAAAAGCTCGGTGGCGGGGCAGACGGAAATCTCCTCTATCTCCTCGGTGCGCCTTTGGGATTCTATATCGAAATAGGAAATTTGGTCGATCTCGTCCCCCCAAAACTCTATTCTTACGGGCTTTTCGCTGCTTATGGGGAATATGTCCAAAATCGAGCCTCTGACAGAGATCTGCCCCTTGCTTTCTACCGCTTCAAACCGTGTAAAGCCCGAATTTATCAGCTTTTGCACCAGCTCTGTCAGATTGTGCTCCTCTCCCTTTTTTAAGGTGACCGAGCTTTCCAGCAGCATTTTTTTGGATAAATTCAGCTGCATTGCCGAATCGGGGGAGCAGACCGCCATTGGAACGGTGCCTATGGCAAGGCGGTACAGAACCTCTATTCTCCTGCGGGAAAATTCCCCCGAGATAGCCTCGGTCTCTCCTAAGATCAGATCCTTGGCGGGGAACAAAAGCGCCGTTTCCTGTCCGCTGAGCGTATTTATGTCGGCGGTGAGCTTTGCCGCCTCCGCCTCGCTTTTTGTGATCACCAAAACAGGCGCCTCTCCGCAGTAAGCCAAGCGGGACAGCAGATGTGCCTTGTGTATTCCCGACAGTCCCGTTACCAAGGAGGGCCGCCCGATTTTTTTCATGGCCTTTTCCGCCCTGACAAATTCGGGGATATTTTGAGCGATTTTTGAGAAATATTCCATTGGTTGCGCCTTTCATATTTACGTAAATGACAATATGGGCGTAAAATCGATTACGCCCTGTTTAATATTCAAGATAATTTTAATCTTTTTCTTCGTCTTTTTTTATTTCCGAATCAAAGAAAAGCCTTGCATAGTTGCGCCTTCCGTATATTATACGGTGAATAACGATCTTTGTATTTTCGGGAACATAAAATATCAGGTAGTTATCACAAGTGAAAAACCTGAAAGAGGTTCCCTGCTGTATTTTGCTTTTTAGAGATTTACCGATTAAAGGATTTTCCGCAAGCAGTAAAATCGTTTGCCTGAATTTCTTGATCAGCTGCTCTGCCGCCATTGGATTTTTTAAGGTGTCGGAAATATATGACCTGATGTTTTTTATGTCCTCTATCCCCAATGATGTAATTTCAATATTCATATCCACCCCAAAAGCTTATCGGCTTCTTCGAGAGAATATACCTCTCCCCTTGCCTGCGCTTCTTCGCTTTTTGAAAGCTCCGACATTAATTCCAAAACAGCCTTCTGTTTTTCGTATTCCTCCATATCCAAAATAACATAACGTCCCCTGCCTTCTTGGGTAAGAAATACAGGGTCGTCAACGGAAATATCATTTAAGATCCTTATTACGTCATCGTAGCTTTTTAAATCGGTGATCGGTTTAATGTTAGGCATAAAATCTACTCCTTCCGCAGGGTTGATTGCTCATGATTTTATTTTATCACATTTTGGAGGGAAAATCAACAATAATAAAATAGTAATTTCCTTTAATATTGACTTTATCAAAGCCCTGTGATAAAATAAATTATATATTAAATTCAGAATTTGGAAAGCATGACAAATGGGAAATGATTTAATAGAAGTCGGTTTTTATAAAAAGAATTTTAATGTGAAGCTTCAAATTGAACTGCCGTGTTTAAAAATATGCCAATCAAAAGGTTTAAAAGTACACATTCAAAAACGTCACCCCGACTGCTTACAGTATTTGGATTATATTTCAGACATAATTGAAAATCCTGATTATATCGGAATTAATCCGAGTGAGCCTAATAGCATCGAGCTTATCAAAAGGTTTGATTTGGATATTCAAATTGCAATTAAATTAAACGCAGACAATGACTATTATTATGTTGCTTCTTTATATAATATCAGCCCTTCAAAGATACAGAACAGATTGAAAAACGGAAGAATTAAAAAATTTTAAAATTATATTGCTTTATTGAAAAATTTATGGTATACTATATTTGTAAAATGAATAAGCTATAAACGGTTATTAAGGTCGGAAAGGCTCCCGACGCACTTATTTTATAAGTACCTGAGATGATGGATACGCCGCCCATCTAATAACCTAAAAAGAGAATGCTTTCGGGCATTCTCTTTTATTGTTTATGCTATTTATACTCATAACTAAAAAAACGGGGCGGAAACCGCCGCCCCGTTTTTCACAATTCCGAAAAACTATCTGCTTTTTATCCCAAGCTTGATAATGGTCACAATAACCGAGCTGAGCAGGAGGTTTACCGCCAGCTCGATAAAGAAGTTAACGCTGATAACGCCCGCAAACAGGTAGTAGGTGGCGTTTTCCACGCCTGCCAACAGTCCCCATTCCGCAATGGTGGGCATAAAGAAGGCAAGGCAGCCTAATGCAAACGTACCCGTATTTACGACGGGGCAGACTATACCTGCCGTTATTACCGCTGCAAAAAGGTTCTTCTTTTCCAAAAGCTTAAATACAGCTCCCGCCGCAAGACCTGCCAGCGTGCCCTTAAGTATGCACACCCCGATAGTCGCAGGGGCGTTTATAACCATAAAGGCTGCGGAGTCGGTTATCGTTACAATAACTCCGAACACAAAGCCAAGCCAAGCTCCCGCCTTTACGCCGTACAGTGCAGCGCCTACTACTATCGGTACAAGGCAGAGGGTGATGTTAAAAAAGCCTGTGGGTCTGAGGGCTAAGCAAACGAATTGCAGCACAATTACGATCGCCGTTAAAAGCCCGATCCCGGTAAGAGTTTTGATGTTAAACTTCTTTACGGGTGCAGCTACAGCTGCGTCTTGATTTTTTGACATATTTTTCTCCTTTGCTGAGGCCTCCATGTCAAGAGTGTCTCGCAGGGTTTATATTTTACGGCAATGCCGCAAACCCTCTTAAATTTGTCCGTTTGCCCAAATAGGTCAAACGTCCTTTAATTATCCGAATTTTCTTCGGGAGCAAAAGCCTGTTCCTCTTCGTTTTCGGCTCCTTCAAGATCATTGTCGGCGTTTTTCGGATCTTCTTCAGTCTTTTCTTCGGAATTTTGAACGGAATTTTCTCCGATTTCTTCCTCATCGGGATTGTTTGAAGCGCTTTCCTCGGTCTCGGAGGCTTCCTCCTCGTCCTCCTTATCGTATTCCAGCTCTCTCAGCCTTTTTCTTTCCTCCAGTTGTTCTGCCTTTTGCTGCTTTAACTCCTGCAATGCTTCTCCGCTGTAGATTTTCATCAGGTGAGCCTTGCGGTTTTTTCTGTCGGCAGGGTTGTTTTTCAGCCAAAGCAGAATAATCCCCACAAAGATTATAAGACCCGAGACGGAGATCACAACTGCGGCAGGGTAGCCTGCCGTCATGAACTTCATCTCCACCGTGTGCTGTCCTGCCGTCAAGGGAACGGCTATAAGAGCGCCCAAGGCTTCTCGGTATTCGGTTTTAACTCCGTCCACATAAACCGTCCAGCCCTTTTCCACCGGTATAGTGGTAAGCAGAGCGCAGGCGGTGGGGCAGTTGACCTCGGTTCTGACGGTGGTGGGAGAGGGCTTGGTGCAAACCGTGTCCTTATTCGACGACAAAAGGGCGTATAATGCGTTTTCGATCTCATGCTCGTCTATTACCGCAAATTCCGCCTCTCGGAAGTAGAGGTTTTCCCTGGTCAGGGTGAGAACCACTCTTATATCCTCTCCCTCGGTAAATTCGCCCAGGGATTTCATAAAGTTGTTGTCGCCCTCAAAGTAGTTGCCCTTGCCCACATCGTTTACGGTCACGTTTACCGTCCTTTCGTAGGTGGAGGGCAGATACATAAACAGCTCGCCCGTTTTCGGAGCTTTAAAGGTATAGGTCAAGGAAGCGGTTTGATTTTCGTCTACCTTTTTGTAGCTGTGGTGGTCGTCGCCGGTAAAGCCCTGAGTTACGTTTAGGGTGTTCAGATCCATATCCTCAACTCTTACAAAGTAGTTTGAAGTAAAGCCTGTAAGCGTGTTTAACAGCTGAGTCTGCGCATCGAAGGGGTCGTATTGAACCAGCTCGATGTCCAAAATATCGATCCTGCCCAAATAACATATGGGCATTGCGTAGGGATTGACCTCGTAGGTGATCTCGCCGCCGTTTTTAACGTCGGTGGTAGTGTTGTTTTCCGTGGAAAGCTCGTACTTTACGCCGAAAAGGCTCGAGGTTATCATAGTGTGTCCGCTGTATCTGGTGTAATGGCTTCTTGAGGTAAAGCCGAGCCTTTTCAGCAGCTCGATGGGCTTTGCGTTAAGGGTGGAGCTGCTGTGGGAAAGTCCGTACATTCCCGTTGCCAAGGGATCGTTCACCGTGCGGAAGAAATTCTTTTCTATTCGGTAGAAGCCGTCGTCCTGCGCCTTTATCTCGTTCACCTTGTCCCTTACGGCGGGGATCACGTTTACATAGGTGTCGTGATTGGAGTAGGTTATGTCGGTGTCCTGAGTGGAAATTTGTCCCAAGGTATTAAAGGCGGCTTCGCTGCAAATTATTGCGATAAGGATTATGGAGAAGATCCTTGTATGGCTGCGCTCAAAGCTGAAATTAAGGTTTTTGCCGAAGGTGAGAAGCACGGCCGTTATAGTAAAGATAATGATTATTGCAGGGAGAATGGCGGTGAAATTGCCCAAGGTATCTCTGCCGTTGTTTAGATCGGGCACATAGTTGTCCATGCTTTCCTGATAGATCAGCATGCCTATCCAAGCCGCTGCGGTAACGCCCAAGGCGGAATGCTTGACCTCCTTCAAATGCTCGAAGGCGGAGGCTGCGCATACTATCATTAAGAAGGACAGCATAAAGGAATAGCGGTAGGGCAGCCAGTTGGGCAGCTGTCCGCCGTGCCATATCATGTCCACGGGTCTTGTGTACATGCAGAAAACCAGCAAAAGCATTACCGCCCCATAGCCTATCTTTTGAGAGGTGCGTATTTTTTTGTCAAGGAAATAAGCGGGCAGCAGAAGCACGGTGATAATTCCGCAGTATAAAAAGGGAAGCCCCGTCATTCTTACGGTGTCGTAGCTGTTGGGAATTATTTTGTCGAAAAGCTCTATAAGCTGAAAATTTTCCTTTAGGCTGTAGTCGGGTACGGAAAACTCAAATTTGCCGTAGGACAGTGATTCGTATACCGGGATAAGCATAAAGCAGGAGATCATCACCGCCGTTATGCCCAGCCCCAGCACCGTAAGGGATTTTTTGATAAAATGATCCCTTGCCGCCTCGTTTTCCGTTATAACCATATAGAAAATATAGTAAATAATGGAGAAGATCGCCAGCATAAAGCCTATATAAAAGCAGGTAACAAAGGCGTAGACCCAAGAGACGAC
>JAMPBF010000036.1 GCA_023666805.1 Bacillota bacterium | reverse complement strand
AGGATTTTACTACGCAAAAAATTGATTTTTGTTACACTTTTTTAAAAAATAAAAATCATAATTTTTGAAAGAAATTTTTTCGATTTTTTATTGATATGTACAAAAAACCGTCAAAAATATTACAATTTGGTTACAATTAAACAAATTTTATTGACAAGCTGTGAATGAAATGCTAAGATTAAGTTAAATAATACAGAACGGAAAAATTTGGAACAGCTCCAATAATTTTCCGCTTAAAAACGTTTTATTCTTGAAAGGTTTTTAAAACGGATATTATCGTGTTGTCGGAAAGGAGGAAAAATGGAGGAGGTCAGTCAACAGAGCAAGCCGAAGATCATGATAAGCGTGCGCAATCTGCGAAAGGAATATCGGCTCGAGGACGATACGGTGGTGGCGCTTAAACGCATAAATCTGGATATAAGGCAAGGCGAGATATGCTGTATCTTCGGTACGTCGGGCTCGGGCAAGTCCACCCTTTTGAACCAGCTGGCGGGGCTTGAAAAGCCCACCTTCGGGGATATATACATAAGAGGCGTTCCCGTTACCAAGCTTTCGGAGAAGCAGCTGGCTGAATTCAGGCAAAAGCATATAGGCTTTGTGTTCCAGTCCTATAACCTTCTGCCTTTTATGACCGCTACGGAAAATGTGGCTATGCCGCTGATGTTCAGAGGCGAATCCAAGAAGGTGCGAACCAAAAAGGCAGTGGCGATCCTTAAGCGGGTAGGGCTGGGAAACCGTATGAAGCACTATCCGGGTCAGATGTCGGGCGGTCAGCAGCAGCGCGTGGGTATCGCCAGAGCCTTTGTTACCCACCCCGATGTGGTGTTCGCCGACGAGCCCACGGGAAATCTGGACTCCAAGACCACCATCGAGGTCATGGACATGATAAAGAGCTTTGCCAGAACCTTTAACCAAACAATAGTGCTGGTAACTCACGACCCCGAAATGGCAAAATATGCCGACAGGATAGTTACGCTGGTAGACGGCAGGATCGTCAGCGACACTGCGGACAGCGCCGACGGCGCCGACATTGCCGAAAAGCACAGCGTACAGGGGGCGTAACCTAAAGATCAGATTTAAATAGCGCAGAAGTTTAAGGAAAGGATTTAAGGAAAATGAAAAAATTTTTAAAGGCGGCAGCGGCATTTATCGTAAGCGCCGCACTGTTTATCCCGCAGACGGCCGTATCCGCTGCGGCAGCCGATCCGTCCAATACGGAGGCTCCCCCGGCAAGTCAAGTCACGGTTATAGATTACGAGGCGGTGAAGCAAGGCGGACTTACCGTTTTGAACTCTGTATCCGCCAACAGCAGATTTGATATGTATGTGACCCTTAACAGCCAAACGGAGATAACCTCGGTGATCAAGCCTGTAGACGGCTTCAAATGCTCCGGCGATATTACGGTGTCTGCCAATACGGAGAAATCCGATGAGTATGTCGCTATTTTCAACGACTGCCTGTGGACCGGCGGAGACAAAAGCTTCGGATTTACGGCAAAATTAAGCGACGGAAGTCAAAGCAGCCGTTCCTTCGACGTTGCGTGCAGAGACGCTGCCGCAGATTCCGACCCCGAGCCCACCTCCGCAGAGCCGATGTTTAAGATAAACGCCAAGGACATTTCCACCATTAAGGCGGGGGAGAACGGCTCCTTCACCGTTAAGCTGGAAAATCTCGGCTCCGTTAAGGTGTCCAAGATACTGGCGGAGATCACCGCACCCGACGACGTTATTATTACCGACGAGACCGATTCTCAAGAAATAAGACGTTATCCCAACGACACCGAATTTACCGTAAGATACAGGGCAATGGACAAAATCAGCTCTCCGAAGCAGGTTTTCAATATCACCCTTCGCTATTATTATACCAACGGCAATGCCGAAATGATAGGCAGCGCTAACGCTGTCGTTAACGTCCCTGCCGAAATGACCGAGGAGGCTGCGGCTGCGGGCGACCCCATGGTAAGGATAACGGGACAAAGCTTAAGCAGTCCCATTGCCGCAAAATCCGAGTACAACTACACGCTCACCTTGAGAAACCACGGAGACGTGGACGTTAAGGACGTTTATATTGCCCTTGAAGGCTCGGACGCAATTTATTTTACAGGCGGCACCGAAAACGGTCACATTGATTCAATCGCTGCGGGAAAAACCGCAAATCTTAACGTGAAGCTGCATACCACCGACAATATTTCGGCGATAAAGCAGTCGATCTCAGCCTCGGTAAGCTACAGCTACACTGTCGGCGGAGTTAAAAAGACCGCCGAAACTGCGGGCAGCATAACGGTCATCGCCAAGGTATCAGAGGACGTCGGCTCTTCCGGCGGCTCCGCTCCCAATATTATTATCAGAGGCTATGATATAGGCTCCGAACAAATTGCCGCAGGCGAAAACTTCGATCTCAATTTGGAAATGTTCAACACCAACTCGGCGGTCAAGGTGGAAAACCTCATTATGACCGTCAGCGCCAGCGACGCTATCAGCATTTACGGCGGCTCCAACACCTTCTTTTACCCTTCTCTGGCGGCAGGGGGAACCAGTGCGGAAACCATACCCTTAAAGGCATTGGCTACCGCAGCCACGGGCATTTCCTCCATAAACGTAAGCTTTAAGTACGACTATGTCAAGGACGGCGTAGCCTCCTCGGGAAGCTCGGAGCAAAGCATTTTCATTCCCGTTTATCAGCCCGATAAAATGAGCTTTGAGATAAGCTCGCCCACCTACACCGTATACCCCGGAAACGAGACCTATATCACCACCCAATATTTAAACAAGGGCAGAAGCGACATCTCCAACGTAAAGGCGGAGATCGTAGGCGATATTCAGGCATTATCCACCTCTAAGGTCATAGGCAACGTCGCCCCCGGCGCAAACGGCACCTTTGACTTTGTGGTCACCCCCTACGAGGGCGGAACCTGCGAATTTACCATCAGGATCACTTATGAGGACGCCATGCTGGAGGAGGTAACAAAGGAATTTCCAGTCAGCTTCCAGGTCGAGGACATGGGCGGAATGGACGACTGGGGCGGCGATATTGGCTGGGAGGATCCCGGCTTTGACGACCCCTATATGACGGAAGACGAAGGCGGCTTCCCTTGGATCGTTTTGTGGATAGGGATAGGCGTTTTGGTTGTGGGCGGCATTGTTGCCATTATCGTAGTCAAGAAAAAGAAAAAGAAGAAAAATATTCTCACCGAGGCGGATATAAACTGGGAGGACGACGATTTGGAAAAGGTGCTTTCCGGCAGCGGAGATGAAAAGGAAAAAACAAAGGTATAATTTGAAAGGGCTGCTATGAAATTAGGCGACATGATAAAAATTTGCCTTCAAAACCTGCTGCGCCGAAAAAGCCGTACGATTCTGACGGTTTTGGGCGTGGTCGTGGGCTGCTGCGCTATTGTGACAATGCTGTCCATAGGTATTGGAGTGCAAAATTCAATGGATATTATGCTGGCGGATATGGGCGACCTTACTCTTATCGAGGTTTACAGCGGCGGTCAAAACGCACAGCTGGACGACGACGCTATAAAGAACTTCGAGAAGATCGCCAATGTGGAAGCGGCAATCGGAAAAATGTCCTTTGACCGTATAGGAATGGACTTTTATATGGGCGAAAACGACCGCTATCAAATGAACTGGGCGCAAACCGTGGGCATTAGTAAGGAATCGATGGAAAAATTCGGCTTCGAGCTTTTGGAGGGAAGGTTTCCGAAGGATCCCAACGAGGTTTTGGCGGGAGAATTTGCCGCCTACAATCTTATGGACACACAGCGCCCCGAAGGCAGCAATATGATAAACCGCTGGGATTATCTTTACACATGGGATCCTTACACGGGCATGAGTACATATAACGAGGATGCGGAAATTCCCGACCCTTATATCAATATTTGCGGTCAGGAAATGACGCTCCAAATGTACAGCTATGAGGACTACGAAAAAAAGATCGAGCAGAAGGTCAAGATAGTCGGCATAGTTAAGGAGGATTACAACAAGGATTACTGTACCAGCGAGGGATTTATTTTCACCACCGAAGGCATGAAGGCAATGCAAAAGGCGGTGTACCCCACCTCAAATCAGCAGAAAACCACCTACAATGAGGTTTATGTCAAGGCGACCGATATTTTCAACGTGGAATCGGTGGAGAGCGATATAAAAAAGCTGGGGTACTCCACTTATTCAATGGAGTCCATAAGACAGTCGCTTCAGGACGAGGCAAGACAGCAGCAGATGATGTTAGGCGGATTGGGTGCGGTTTCCCTGTTCGTGGCGGCGCTGGGCATTACCAACACCATGATCATGTCCATATCCGAAAGGACCCGAGAGATCGGCGTTATGAAGGCGCTGGGCTGTTATTTGGGCAATATCCGAGCCTCCTTCCTTATGGAGGCGGGATTTATAGGCTTTATCGGCGGAATTGCCGGAGCCTTGATAAGCTATGCGATCTCGGTCGTCATAAACGTCTTATCCTCGGGTATGGATCTGAGCATGGCGGAAAGCTTCGGGCAGTGGTGGGAAATGATCTTCTCCACCATGCAGCTTGAAAATACCCCCGTGTCGGTCGTTCCGCTGTGGCTGGCGGGCTTTGCGATCCTTTTCTCGGTGATCGTAGGCTTGGTATCGGGATTTTATCCCGCCAACAAGGCGGTTCACATTTCGGCATTGGAGGCTATCAAGAGAGAGTGACATGCTCTGCTTTATTTGATCGTATATAAAAATCACGCTTGTCGTTTTTCGGCACAAGCGTGATTTTTGTTGATTATTATAGTAAACGGCAAAATTTTTTTGACGTTGACTATAATATATGCGTCGCTTTCCGCAGCAGCCGTTTCTCGGTTCAAGATGAAAAATTAACAAAAAAATTTTGACTTTAAAATCTAAAATTAGCCAAAATTTCCGAATTTTTCGCTAAGCTTGCTCAAAAAATAAAGTTGCTATTGAAAAAATTTTTCAATAGTATTAAAATATTTAATGAAAAAATATCCCTTTTAAAATAGGAATATCCATAATCAAACGGTTATCAGTATAAATTTAAGAGAGGTCGGTGTTCCGATGCAAAGCACAGTTGACGCAAGCGCCATAAAGCGAATAGTTGAGCTTGACAAGCAGGCGAGAGAAAGGGTAGCCGAGGCTAAAAGACAGGCAGAGGAAATTGACGCCGAGGCGCTGAAAAAAAAGGATCGGATCCTAAACGATTACCGTTCCCATACCAAAAACCGCCTGTCGATCTTGGAGGACAGCTGCAAAAAGGAAGCCGAGGAAAAGATCTCGGAAATAGAGGCTAAAACAAAGGAAAAGACAGACGCTTTTGACAAAGCCTTTGAGGAAAACCGCAAAGCCCTTGCGGATAAGGTTTTCCTTGCGGTGACGGGCAGAAAGAGGGGCTGATATGTCTGAAGCGATCACGGCAAAGGCAAGAGCCATTTACGGTAAGCGTCTAACGCCCGAGGATTACAAAAACCTGATGTACAAAAACAGCATAAGCGGCATTGTGGATTATCTGAAAAGCACCCCCCGCTACCGCAAGGCGTTTGCAAACGTAAACGAAACGCAGATCCACAGAGGTCAGGTGGAGCAGCTGTTATCAAAAAACGTGTTCGAGCTTTATTTAAAGCTTTGCAGATTTATGTCTGCCGACAAGAACAGCTTTTGCAGCTATTTGATACGGGAGGAAGAGATAAAGCAGATAATCTCTGCGCTCGTGTATATAAAAGCCGGCTCAAAGGACGGCTACCTCCTTGAAATGCCCGCATATATGATGAACTATATTTCCTTTGATATGATGAAGCTTTCCAAGGCGGAAAATTATTTGCAGGTATTGACGGTGCTGGAGGGAACGCCCTATCACAAGCTCTTAAAGCCGCTTCTCACCTTAAAGGAGGCGGATCTGGAGGAATGCGGCGTCACCCTTTACGGCTGGTTCTTAAGCTGGGCGTTTAAGGCTATAGACCGCGATTATAAGGGCGACGAAGCCAAAAGCCTGAAGGACGCCTTTTTAAGACAGTCGGATTTGACGAACATAATGCGCTGCTACCGTAAACGAAGCCTGTTTAACGAGGACACGGAGCAGATAAAGAGATCCCTTCGAGACGGACACTATCGGGTGTCCCCCGCTGTGATCGACGAGATCCTTGCCCGTCCCGATGCGGACGTACAGCTTTTAGCCCTTTTGAAAAGACTTTACTTTAAGGACAGGATACCCTTTGACAAGGAAAATCTGGAAATAGCGATACGCAGATATAATTACAGCTTCTGCAAAAAGCAGCTTTGCTTCAGTCAAAACGGCGTCATGTCCCTGTATGCGCTTATGGGGCTGTGCGAGACCGAAAGGTCGAATCTTCAAAAGATAATCGAGGCGGCAAGGTACAACAGACCTCCCTCAGAAACTGAAAAGTTTTTGGTAATGTAGAAATGAAAAAACACTGCGATCAGGAATATATTACAGGAATTGGACGGTTATTGTAATGGCAATTGAAAAAATGGCTCTTGTGCGAATCGAGGGCGCTTTGAAAAGGGTCAACAAAACCCTTATGAAATGTTGTGAAAGCAACTGCTTCCACATAATAACCTCTTCAAAAAGCGGCGACAGGGAAGGGGAAAACGGAGTGCGCTCCTTTAAGACCAAAAACCCCTATACTCCGCTTGTAAGCCGTTCAAAGGCTTTGGCGGCGGGACTTGGCATTGAAATGAAGAGGGTGGATTACGAGGACATAAATTTAAACGTCAGCGTAGACTTTGACAACTATCTTGAGGAGCTGGAGGAGCGGTTCGCCAAGCTTTCCTTAAGAAAGCAGGAGCTGGAGGAGACACTGAAGGATCACAGCTCCGCTCTTTTGCAGGTGGAAAAGCTGTCGGGCTTCGATGTGGATTTTTCCGAGATCTTCGCCTGCAAATATGTCAAGATAAGATTCGGCAGGCTTCCCGTTGACAGCATGCCAAAGCTTGAATACTACTCCGACGAAAGCTTTATCTGCCACACCTTCAAGGAGGAAAACGGCTACGCTCAGATTTTCTATATAACTCCCGTGACCGAAGCTCCCGAGGTGGACAGCATATTCAACTCCCTGTTTTTCGAGCGTATTCACATTCCCGATTATTTCCACGGCGACGCAGACGGCGCTAAGACCGAAATGCTTAAGATCGTCAGAGATGAAAACACCGAGCTTGATCTGGTAAAGATACGTATAAACGACTTAAAAAACGAGGTGGAGGAGACCTTCCAAAAGGCGGCAAGCAAGCTCGCCGCCATCGAACAAAGCTACTACCTCCGTCAAAACGTGTCCGTTGTGGGCAGCAAGTTCATTATGTCGGGATACGTTCCCAAGCGCAGACTGAAGGAGTTTACCGCCTCCCTTGAGACGGTTCAGGACGTTGAGGTGCAGGTTAAGCCCTTGGACAGCGAGCCAAACTCCTCGCCTCCCGTTATGCTCCGCAACTGCTGGCTTTTCAGACCCTTTGAAATGTTCGTGAAGATGTACGGGCTGCCCGACTACAGCTGCTTTGACCCCACTCCCTATGTGGCGATCACCTATATGCTGATGTACGGCATAATGTTCGGCGATTTGGGACAGGGACTGCTGATCGTTATTTTGGGAATTATACTTGACAAGACAAAGCACGTAAAGCTTGCCCCCATAATGCAGAGAATAGGTATCAGCAGCTCCGTATTCGGAATACTTTACGGATCCGTTTTCGGCAACGAGGAAATTATAGAGCCCTTTTTTAAATTCCCCTCGGTATATAAGGCTCTCGGCTACTCGTCCGCTCCTGCGGATATTTTCCAGGTATCCACCATTCTTTTGATAGGCGCTATCGGCATAGGCGCCGTGCTGGTGCTTATTTCAATGGCAATGAACGTTATCACCAACATAAAGACCTCCCATTGGCTGTCCGAGGCGGTGATCCACCCCAGCGGGATCGTGGGAATGATCCTTTACGGCTCTCTTATGATCGGTGCGGCATTGCAGCTTGGATTGGGCATAGAGATGTTCACGATGCCTTATGTTCTTTGCCTTATAGTTCTGCCCTTGATACTGCTGTTCTTAAAAGAACCTATCGTTTCTTTCTTAACTAAGTTTGTGCGCTCCAATGCAAGGCATGAGGGCGGAAATATTGTCCGTGCGGTAAAGACCTACAGCAACTCGGTGGCAAAGCTGTCGGCGGTGAACGAATCGACGGAGCTGCTTAAATCCCTGAATAACAGCATAGCCAAGGCTCAGTACGGCATAATGGAGATCAGCTCCTACAACAAAATTTCCGAAAAGATCAGAGGAAACTACGTCTTTTATCCCTTTGAAAACGACAATAAATACGTAATGGGCGTTTATATCGCTCCCATCAAGGAAATATCCGATATTGAAAAGGAATTTGCCGCACTGGGCTTCAAGAAAATGAAAATGCCGGATCACGTCGAGGATATTCGCAAGGAGCAAAGCCTTCACCTGTCGGATTATATGTCGGACGTGAAAAAGCAGCGCAAAAGCGTCGGCAACATTATTATCGAGGGCTTTATCGAGCTGTTTGAAGCATGCCTGTCTTATGTCACAAACACCATGTCCTTCCTTCGCGTGGGCGGATTTATTTTGAGCCACGCAGGCATGATGCTGGTAGTAAACGTGCTGGCGGGCGACGGAGGAGTTAAATACTTCCTTGTACAAATTTTGGGCAACCTTTTCGTTATCGGCATGGAAGGCTTCTTGGTAGGTATTCAGGTATTGCGTCTCGAATTTTACGAGATATTCAGCCGCTTCTACAAGGGCGACGGAAAGCCCTTTAAGCCTATTGTGGCAAACCTCGATGCGGAGGAATGAGCCGAGCTTCCCTTATCGTTATCGGCAATTGAATATTATAAAAAATATTTTTCGGAGGAAAAACAAAATGGATAAAGCATATCTCTTTCTTTTACCCTTAATTGCACTGGCACTTATAATCATACCCTTGGTAGCGGCGCTGAAGCGCAAAAAATCAGGTAAGTCCGTAAGCGTAAAAAAGTCGATCTTGGTTAACGCCTGCTCCTTTATAGGCTGTATGGTGCTTATGGTTTGCGTTATGCCCGCATTTGTAAGCGCAGAGGGCGCAGAGGCAGCCGCCGAAGCCGCCGACAGCTTTTCCAAGGGCATGCAGTATTTGGCGGCAGCTCTTTCCACAGGACTTGCAACCATCGGCACGGGTCTTGCGGTAGGTCATGCGGCTCCTGCGGCGATCGGCGCTACCAGCGAGGACGACAAGAACTTCACCAAGTCCCTTATCTTCGTGGCTCTCGGCGAAGGCGTTGCGATTTACGGTCTGCTTATCTCGATCCTTATACTGTTCAGCTGATATAGCGAAAGGTCTGTCCAAATGAAATTCTATCTTATAAGCGACAACACCGATACACTTATGGGAATGAGACTGGCAGGGATCGAGGGCGTACTGGCTCACGAGAAGTCGGAAGCGGTAAAAGAGCTTGACAAAGCCATGAAGGACAAGGAAACCGCCATAATCCTTATGACGGAAAAGCTGATAGATCTTTGCCGCGACGAGGTTTACGAGCTTAAGCTCAATTGTCCCAAGCCTCTTATAGTGGAGATCTCCGACCGCCACGGAGGCAGCGAGGTGACCAAGACCATAAGTGGATACGTTAACGAGGCGATAGGTCTTAAAATTTGACCTGCTGCGGATAAAGCTGTCCGCCGCCCGCAAAAAGAGGGTAATTAATCTGAAAGGAAAAGGCTATGGAAATCATAGAAAAAATAGCCCGTTTTGAGGAAGCCATAAAAGCGGAGTCGGAGGCTGAGGCAAACGCAGTGCTTTCAGCCGCACAGACCCGTGCCGGCGAGGCTGTATCCTGCGCCGACGAGGAGTATTTGGAGAGAGTTTACAGCGTGGTCTCGGTGGAAACCAAGAACATAAAGAGAAAATACGCAAGGCTTGTTTCCCAAAAGGAATTTGAAGCCTCCAAGGCGGTTTTCTCCCACCGCAATCGGGCTGTGGAGGAATTTTTTCGGGATATGGCAAAGGAGATCTCGGATTTTACGGCGACCGAAGAGTACAGACAGGAGCTGAAAAGACTTTTGTCCGAGACGGAAAAGGAAAGCGGCTTCGATCCCGATACGGTGGCTTACGTAAAAGCGGAGGACGCAGAGCTTGTCAAGAAGCTGTATCCCAACCTGGATGTCAAGACCGACAAGGGAATAAAATTGGGCGGAGTCAATATTTTTTATCCCCAAAGATCCCTCTATGTCGATAAAACTCTTGACAATGCCTTTGAGCAGCAGAAAGAGGAATTTGTCGGCAACGGATTTATGCAGCTGTAATACTCCTTTAAAGGAAAGGCAGGAAAATAAATTTGAATACGATTTATGCTATAAACGGTCCCGTAATCAAGGTAAAGGACACAAAGGACTTTTCCATGCGGGAAATGGTCTATGTAGGTGAAAAAAGACTGATCGGCGAGGTGATCGGCGTCGATTCAAGCCTTACCGTAATACAGGTTTACGAGAATACGGACGGCTTAAAGGTGGGGGAGAGGGTAATACCCACAGGCTCTCCCATGTGCGCCACCTTAGGTCCGGGGATAATCTCCAACATATACGACGGCATCCAGCGTCCCTTGGGGGATATGATGGCTGTTTCCGGGGCTTTTGTTTCCGAGGGCAGCAGTATTCCCGCCTTGAATGAAAGCCGTAAATTCGACGTCACAATGCAGGTCAAGGCAGGAGACGAGGTAACGGCGGGCAGCGTTTACGCCGTTTGCCCCGAAACGCCCCTTGTGACGCATAAATGCATGATCCCTCCCTCCGTAAAGAAGGCGACGGTTACCTTTGCCGCCGAAAACGGACAGTACACCGTAAACGACACTGTGCTTAAGCTTTCCGTGGAGGGCGAGGAGACGGAGCTTAGCCTGACCCTTTGCCAAAAGTGGCCCATAAGAGATCCCAGACCCGTAAACCGCCGTCTTCCCATCACCAAGCCCCTTATCACGGGTCAGCGTATAATCGATACCGTGATCCCCGTGGGAAAGGGCGGTGCGGCGGCAATACCCGGCGGCTTCGGCACGGGCAAGACCATGACCCAGCACCAGCTTGCAAAGTGGTGCGATGCGGATATAATCGTATACATCGGCTGCGGCGAGCGGGGCAATGAAATGACCCAGGTTTTGGAGGAGTTCGGCGAGCTTATCGACCCCAAATCGGGCAGACCTCTCACCGACAGAACAGTCCTTATCGCCAACACCTCGAATATGCCCGTTGCCGCCCGCGAAGCCTCTATTTATACGGGAATAACCTTGGCGGAATACTATCGGGATATGGGTTATCATATCGCAATAATGGCGGACAGCACCAGCCGCTGGGCGGAGGCTCTCCGCGAAATTTCGGGACGCTTGGAGGAAATGCCCGCAGAAGAGGGTTTTCCTGCCTATCTCCCCTCGAGACTGGCTGAATTTTACGAGCGGGCAGGCTATGTCAGCACCTTAAACAACAGCGAGGGCAGCGTTACCATTATCGGTGCGGTTTCTCCACAAGGCTCCGACTTTTCCGAGCCGGTTACCCAAAACACCAAGAGATTTGTGCGCTGCTTTTGGGCGCTGGATAAG
Source organism: Bacillota bacterium (assembly GCA_023666805.1). Taxonomy (GTDB): domain Bacteria; phylum Bacillota; class Clostridia; order Oscillospirales; family Ruminococcaceae; genus Ruminiclostridium_E. The sequence goes on along the minus strand of JAMPBF010000036.1, from coordinate 5,309 downwards.
TCCTTGGCTTATGCAAGGCACTATCCCGCCATAAATTGGATGACCAGCTACTCCGAATATGCGGAGGATTTGGCGGACTACTATTCGGAAAACGTAAGCTCCGAATTTATGCCCTTGAGGCAGGAGATCTCCACCCTCTTGGTGGAGGAAAACAACCTTATGGAAATAGTAAAGCTTATCGGCGCAGACGTTCTGCCCGATGACCAAAAGCTTGTAATAGAGACCGCAAGAGTGATAAGAGTAGGCTTTTTGCAGCAAAACGCCTTCCACAAGGACGATACCTTCGTTCCCTTGGAAAAGCAGCTTTTGATGATGCGGGTGATCGTCAAACTCTATCATTCCGCCAACGAGGCTATAGGAAAGGGAGTTTTATTCTCCTCCATAGTAAAAACGGGCATATTCGACAAGCTGATAAAGATCAAGTATGATATTCCCAATGACAAGCCCGAAATGTTCGAGAGCTGCGAAAGGGAAATAGACGAAGTATTCGGCAGGCTGTATACCGAAACGGCATAAATGACCCTTGCTTCGATAATAACCGAAAGGAGATCGCCAAGCAGCATTGGCGAAGTTGTGATACAATGTCGATACAGTATGCGGGACTTACCTCCGTAAACGGACCGTTGGTCTGCCTTGAAGGAGTAAAGGGGGTAGGCTATGAGGAGATCGCCTCCATACATCTTGACGACGGCAGCCGCCGTATGGGACGCGTGGTTCAAATGGAAGGCGACAAGGTAATATTGCAGGTGTTCGAGGGCACGGGGGGACTGTCTCTTGAAAACACCAAAACGGTGTTCGGCGGAAAACCGCTGGAGATCCCATTGGCGACGGAAATGTTAGGCAGAGTGTTTAACGGCGTGGGAAAGCCCATTGACGGCTTGGGACCCGTTTTCCCCGAGAAATACGCCGATATTAACGGCAGAGCCTTAAATCCCGTCGCGCGTTCCTATCCCCGCAATTATATCCATACGGGAATAAGCTCCATTGACTGCCTTATGACCCTTATCAGAGGGCAGAAGCTGCCCATATTCTCGGGCTCGGGACTTTCTCACAATAAGCTGGCGGTTCAAATAGTACGCCAAGCAAAAATCGCCGATTCTCAGGGTAAGGACTTTGCCGTGGTATTTGCGGCAATGGGCGTTCAAAACGACGTAGCCGACTACTTCCGCCGCAGCTTTGAGGAATCGGGAGCCATCGGCAGGGTGGCCATGTTCCTCAACATGTCCAATGATCCTATTATCGAACGTACTCTTACTCCGAGATGTGCTCTTACCTTGGCGGAATATTTGGCTTACGAAAAGGATATGCACATTCTCGTAATTATGACCGACGTCACCTCCTATGCGGAGGCTCTCCGCGAGTTCAGCTCCTCCAAGGGCGAAATTCCCGGAAGAAAGGGCTACCCCGGTTATCTTTACTCCGACCTGGCTTCGCTTTACGAGCGGGCGGGCGTTGTGGAGGGAAGCAGCGGTTCGGTAACTCAGATCCCGATCCTAACAATGCCCAACGACGATATAACCCACCCTATCCCCGACCTTACCGCCTACATCACCGAGGGACAGATAGTGTTTGACAGAAATCTTGACCAAACGGGCGTTTACCCGGGACTTTCCGTATTGCTCTCCCTGTCGAGACTTATGAAGGACGGAATAGGCGAGGGCTACACAAGACCCGATCACCCCGATGTCTCCAATCAGCTTTTCTCCGCCTACGCAAAGGTTCAGGACGCACGCTCCTTAGCCTCCGTAATCGGCGAAGACGAGCTGTCGGACAACGACAAGGCGTACATGAAATTCGGCGAAGCCTTTGAGAAGCACTTCTTAAACCAAGGCTTCGAGGAAAACCGCAGCATCGACGAAACCTTAAATCTTGCGTGGGATCTGTTATGTATGCTTCCCGCAAGCGAGCTTGACCGCATGAACGAAAAGCTGATAGCAGAGAATTACGACACCAAGAGGGCAGAGCGGTTTTTAAGCTAATAATAAATTCGGAAGGGAAGTGAGCTTATGGCTGAACAGCAGGTATTCCCCACCAAGGGCAACCTGATGGCTTCAAAGCGTTCCTTGGCACAGGCACAGTTGGGCTATGAGCTCATGGATCGCAAGCGCAATATTTTGATCAGAGAAATGGTGGCTCTTTCGGATAAAGCCAAGGAGATAAGAGACAGCATAGACCGGGTTTTCGCCGACGCCTACAAGGCTCTTGAGGTGGCGAATATCATGTTGGGCGTGGTCACTCCGCTGGCAAAGCAGATACCCGAGGAAAATTCCGTAACGGTCACCTACCGCAGCGTAATGGGCGTAGAGCTTCCCACGGTCACCTTGGACGACGCTCCGCCTCAAATGACCTACAGCCCCTCCCTCACCAACAGTTATTTTGACCGCGCCTATATCTGCTTTAACAAGGCAAAGCAAATGGCGGCGACCCTGGCGGAGATCGAAAACAGTATTTACAGGCTGTCAGTGGCTATCAAGAAGACCCAAAAGAGAGCCAACGCCCTTAAAAATATCCTTATACCCCGCTATACGGGTCAGGTAAGATTTATCACCAACGCCTTGGAGGAAAAGGAAAGAGAAGAATTTTCCCGCCAAAAGATCATCAAGGCGAATAAAGAGAAAAAGGAAAATCAATAACGAACAAGCCTCTCTTAAGGCGTTTGCCTTAAGAGAGGCTTTTTGACAGAAATCAATAGAGATCAAGAGATCAGTTTTCGCTGCTCTGCTTTTTCTTGTTCTGCTGATTCTGCTGGTTCTGATTCTGCTGATTCTGCTGCTTGTTCTGCTGGTTTTGATTCTGCTGATTTTGCTGATTCTTATTATTGCTCATGATAATCCTCCGTTATGAAGCTTGATATGGCTGCATCTTGCAAAGCGATGCTCTTGCAGGGTGCTGCAACAATATTTTCCCCAATAATTGCAAGACTATTCAAAAACAAGCAAAATTATGCAAACAAAATATAAATAAGCGCTAAAATCAGCCCTTTATCCGCCTTTTCTCTCATTAGCAGCAGCAAAATGATTCCTATCAGCCTTTTGTCGTCGTCAGCCAACACGTCTAAAAGCATGTTCACTGTCCCGCTCTTTTCTTTTGGCAGCTTGGGCAGCTGCACCGAGCCTGATTGTGCTGGCTTATGTACTGATTTAAGCTGACGGAAGAGCTTGGACGCTGCCCCTCCGTCGATTGCTGCTTTTTTCTTGCGGCAATGTCTATAAGGTCGGTCTCATTGCATGTGTCCTGCTTTTGGCAGCGATCCGCTTCTGATTTTTCGGCGGGACTGTCCTGTACGGCTACCTCGCACTTTTCCGCCTTTTCGGACGGCTCCTTGGTCAGTTCCTGAAAGTCGGGCATTGGAGCGGGATCTGCGCACGGTTCCTCTTCCTCCTCCGCAAAGGCAGGCTGATCCAAAGCCTCCTCCTTGTCGGAAAACTTGGTAAGCTCTTCCGCTGCCGCTGCCTTTTCAGCCGCTGCTTTCTCCGCCGCAGCCTTTTCAGCCGCTGCCTTTTCCGCCGCCGCTTTCTCTGCTGCCGCCTTCTCCGCCGCAGCCTTTTCTGCTGCCGCCTTTTCTGCTGCCGCCTTCTCTGCCGCCGCCTTTTCAGCTGCCGCCTTCTCCGCCGCCGCCTTTTCAGCTGCCGCCTTCTCCGCCGCCGCCTTTTCCGCTGCCGCCTTCTCTGCCGCTGCTTTTTCAGCTGCCGCTTTCTCCGCTGCCGCTCTCTCAGCCGCCTTTTCCTCCTGCACCGACAAAGATCTTTTTGCCATTTCAAGGGCTTCCTTTATGTAGGCCTGCTGCTTTTGCTCCAGCTCGCTGCTGCTGATATTGCTTTTTTTCCAGTCCATATTATATCCTCCAATTCAAAAAAGTCCGTCAATAATGCCGCTTTCCTTTAACAGCGGCAAAATATTTAAAATTTTCAAAAGCTTTATGGCGTTATCCGCCTTTTGCCTGTTTTCGGGGCGCAGGTGCGGTTTAAGTGCCAACAGGAGCTGGGTGTTTTTGTCCGATTTGCTCATGCTCGACATTATCTCCCCAAGCTTCATGATCCCCTCGATGTCAATGTCGCCGAAAATGCTGTCGGGATCTCCCGAGGCGGCTTCCTCGGTTTTGCTTTCTCCGTCCTTTTCGCTTTCCATAAGCTGTTCAAAAAGCTTAGCCAGTAATTCCTCCTGCGACACTGTAAGATCACCTACTCACTTACCTTGAATTTTCTTGGCGATTTCCTCCGCCTCGGCTGTTTTCATCAGCTTTTCCTTGGCGGCGGGGTTATCCATGATTGCTTTAAGCCTTGCTGCGTCCTCTTTTCTCATGCTGCCCAGCATATCCTCCAAATTTCCTTTTTCCAAAGACTTTTTCAGCTTTTCGGCAGGTATTCCGAGCTTTTCGCCGGTGAGCTGTATAAGCTTTTCCATTTTGCTGTTCATAAAGATCCTCCTTTTATTGTATGAATATATTGACGAAAATATTCTGTGCCGTATCATGACGGCTGATATTGGGCATTTGAACTATTTGCATAAATTACGGACGGTAATTTTTTCAATTTTTATTGACTTTTGGCAAATTTACTGATATAATTAAATTGGTGAATTTTCACCTTGGCAATATTGTTAGAGAGGTTTTATGCATGAAAATTGTTGTGGTAGCGGATACACATAAAAATTACGAGATTTATAACGAAGTGGTCGAAAAAAATCCTGCCGATTACTATATCCATTTGGGCGACGGCGTCAACGAGTTTGCGGACGTGGCAAAGTCGCACCCCGATAAGGATTTTGTTTTCGTAAAAGGCGAGTGCGACTTTTGCAGCGCTTCCACCAAGCAGCTGCTGAAGGCGGGAAAATGCCGTATTTTCTGCGCTCACGGAGACGAACAGAACGTAACCGGCGGTCTTGACGAAATTATTGCCGAGGCAAAGGCGTCGGACTGCAACATTATCCTTTACGGTCACACCCACGTTTACAAAACCGACAAGATCGACGGGATCTACATTATGAACCCCGGCAGCTTGGGAAGCCCCCGAGGCAAAAATTCCCCCTCCTTCGGTATTTTGGAGATAAACGAAGAGGGTCAGGTCAATATGAAAATAGTGGCTTATTGATCATTATATGAAAAAAATGCTTAAATGTGCAGCCTGACGCTTTGTCAAGCTGCCTTTTTTGCATGATCGCACCGATTTCCGCAAAATATGCTCCCATATTATCAAACGCAAGGTATTGAAAAAATTCTTGTAATATGATAGAATAAATAATATTAAAGGAGGGCTTTGTAACATGATGAAAAAAATCAAATTTTTATCGGCTTTTCTCACGGCGGCGAT
>JAMPBF010000035.1 GCA_023666805.1 Bacillota bacterium | reverse complement strand
GAAAGAGTGCATAGGGTTCTTCCGTGAAAGCTGTTTACAAGGGTTATAATATTGTGCCTGCCCTTGCCGTATTTGTCAAAGCTGTATTTTCTCGCTAATTTAATGGCACATTCGTTAGCTTCCGCACCGCTGTTTCCAAAAAACACGGCGGAATAGCCTGTAATTTTGTTCAGTCTTTCCGCAAAATCCGCCTGTACCCTTGTATAATAATAATTAGAGGTGTGCTGTAGGGTTTTTACCTGATCGCAAACCGATTCTACCCACTTTTCGTTGCAATATCCGAGAGAATTTGTGCCTATGCCGCTGCCGAAATCTATGTACTGCTTGCCGTTTTCATCGGTGGCGGTTTCGCAGCAGCCCTTTTCCATTACAAGCGGGTATCTTCCGTAAGTACCCATAATGTTGTTGTCGAATTTCTCAATAGTATTCATAATCTTATTCCTTTACTGATTTATAGCAATAAATAACAATCATATTAAATTATCATCGTTCCGGCGCCCTCGTTGGTAAGCAGCTCGATAAGGATCGAATGAGGTATCCTTCCGTCGATTATGTTTGCCTTAGGAACGCCCCGTCTTACCGCTTCAACACAACAGTCGATTTTAGGAATCATTCCTCCCGAAATAATGCCCTGCTTCTTTAAATAGGGCACCTCGCTGACGTTAACGGTGTGTATAAGAGTGCTCTCATCGTCTTTATCCTTCAAAAGTCCCACAATATCCGTCATAAGAATGAGATTTGCAGCCTTTATCTCAGCGGCAATGCGTGCGGCGGCAGTATCGGCATTAATGTTGTATACCTCGCCGTTTCCGCCCGAAGCTACCGTAGAAATAACAGGAATATATCCCGTATCTAGCACATTGTTTATTATCTGCGGATCGACCTTAGTTATCTCTCCTACCAGTCCCAATTCCTTATCCTTTTGCTCCGCCTCTATAAGATGACCGTCCAAGCCGCATAAGCCTACAGCTTTTCCGTTATGCAGATGAAGCAGATCCACAAGATCCTTGTTCACCTTGCCGCAAAGCACCATTTGAACAATGTTCATAGTTTCTTCATCGGTGTATCGAAGTCCGTTTACAAATCTGCTTTCCTTGCCTGTTTTTTTTAGCATTGCGTTTATTTCAGGACCGCCGCCATGAACAAGCACGATTCTAACACCTACAAGGGAAAGCAGAACTATATCCGACATAACGGCTTCCTTTAACTCGTTGTTTGTCATAGCGTTGCCGCCGTATTTTACAACTACGGTTTTTCCCGAATACTGTTGTATATAGGGCAGTGCATCGCTTAATATTGTGGCTCTGTCGTTTACCATTTCGTTTTTTCCTTTCGAGATCAGCTTCTGTATTCGGCGTTGATCTTAACATAATCATAAGTAAGATCGCAGCCCCAAGCAATTGCGGTTTCTTCCCCCTCGTTAAGATCGATTATTATATCTATCTCATTTTCCGACAAAATCTTGAAGGCCTCATCCTCGGAAAAAGCCGTACCGAATCCGTTTTCGCAAACTCTGACAATTCCGGCATCGGAAGCAAAATCCACGGAAACCTTGGAAATGTCAAAATCTGCCTCTGCATAACCGATAGCGCACAAAACACGTCCCCAATTGGCGTCCGCCGCAAACATGGCAGCCTTTAAAAGCGAGCTGTTGATTACAGATAAAGCTACTGCCTTAGCGGTTTTTTCATCATGAGCGTTTTTAACGATACATTCGATAAGCTTTGTTGCTCCCTCGCCGTCCCTTGCGGTTTCTCTTGCAAGATTCATCATAACTGCATAAAGTGCGCCTACAAAATTACTATAGTCCTCGCCCTCGCCGGTAATTTCCGTGTTCTCGGCAGTTCCCGACGCTAAGATCGCCGCCATATCGTTGGTAGAGGTATCTCCGTCCACACTTACCATAGTGTAGGTTACGGAGTTGACCTGTTTAAGAGCTTTATACAGCATTTCGGAGGAAATGCTGACGTCAGTGGTGATAAAAGCAAGCATTGTAGCCATATTGGGGTTGATCATACCGCTGCCCTTGCTCATTCCGCCTAAACGGCAGGTTTTGCCCGCAAGCTGAAATTCTACCGCAAACTGCTTTTGACGGGTATCGGTAGTCATTATAGCGTTGCAGGCGTCATTATACCCGTTTTCTGAAAGCTTTTCCGCAAGTATGGGAATGTTCTTTTCAAAAGGCTCGATTGACATCTTCTGTCCGATAACGCCTGTTGAAGCAACTATTACATCATCGGCGGAAATTCTAAGCGCCCTTGCGGTAAGCCCACAAGCCTGTTCGGCTATTTCGATTCCGTTGCTGTTACAGGTGTTGGCATTGCCCGAATTTACGATAACAGCCTGCGCAGTGCCATTTTCCAAATGCTTTTTTGTGACGGTTATAGGCGCTCCCTGAACCTTATTTTGGGTGTAAATTGCCGCCGCATTGCATTTTTTATCGGAATAAACAATCGCCATATCGTTTTTTTGAGAATTTGTCTTAATATGAGCGTTTATTCCTGCTGCTTTAAAACCGTTTGCCGCACATACGCCGCCGTCAATGAATTTATAGTCGTCAAATTTTATATTTTTTATTATATTCATTTCTTCTCCTTATAATAAGCCTTCGGTCTCATCGATTCCCAACATTATGTTAAGGCATTGCACCGCCGCACCGCTGGCGCCTTTTCCTAAATTGTCAAGGCGGGAGGATAAAACGATCCTATCCTCATTCCCGTAAACGAAAATTTCAATATAATTTTTTCCGCTTAAAGTATTGGCAGGCAAAAATCCGTCGGGAAGCTCATCTGCCGCCATAAATTCGCAAACCTTAACCATAGGCTGATCTTTATAATGCTTTTTCAGCATTTCCACTATCTCATCGGGAGTATACCGCTTTTTCATCAGCTTTGGGAACAAAGGCACTGTCACTACCATTCCGCTGTAATAATCACAGACAACGGGGATAAAAATAGGCTTTTCCGCAAGACCGCATATACTCTGCATTTCCGGAAGATGCTTGTGCTGCTGTGTTAAAGCGTATTGTCTCGGACTGTTAAATTCGTAGGGCTTATCCTCCCCTTCATACACTGCAATCGCCTTCTTCCCCGCTCCGCTGTAGCCTGATAAAGCGTAACAGGTGAGGGGGTAGTCAGGAGCTATAAACCCGTTAGCTACAAGAGGGTAAACTATTGAGATAAAGCCCCCGGCATAACAGCCGGGAACGGCAACTCTGTTTGACGTTCTTATTTTTTTGCGGTGCTCCGCCGATAACTCGGGAAATCCGTATGCCCAATCGGGGTTTGTACGGTGGGCGGTAGATGCGTCTATTATGCGAACATTTGGATTATCAACCAATTCCACAGCTTCAACGGCTGCCTTATCGGGCAGGCATAGAAAAGTAAAATCCGAGGTATTTATCAGCCTTTTGCGTTCACCGAGATCTTTTCGCCTTTCTTCGTCGATCCGTAATATTTCAAGGTCGGTGCGGTCCTTGAACCTCTCGAATATCTTAAGACCTGTAGTGCCTTCCTGTCCGTCAATAAAAATCTTTGTCACTTTATCTTCTCTCACTTTCAATTAAAGACCTTATCTCCGACAACACGGGCGGTTTTTTCGCTATGGGGAATTTGGTACAAGCAACTCCCGCAATTGCGCTTGCGTACTTCACCGTATCATCGTCGGTCATTTTATTGTATAATGCGTATATCGTTCCCGCTTTAAAGCTGTCGCCCGCTCCCAAGGTAGAAACCACATCAAGATTATAAGGCTTGAAATATCTTGGAGGCTGTCCCCTTCTTCCGTAGATCACCTCTTTTTCTCCTTGAGTAAATATCACAAGACCGTCCGTGTTGTCGGTATACAGCCGAAACAGCTCTTTAAAGTCTATATTGCGGTATTTTTCCCGCAAATACTGATGTGAAACTACGTTTACCGCACAGCCCTTGTGGATTGCGCTGTCATAGCCGCAGTCGATTGTAACATAGGGCTTACCCCATTTAACGCAAATCTTAGCAGATATATCGGGATAAAAATAGGGGTCGATCCCACAGCACACCGCATTTTTTATCGATTCCTCACAAGGCGGTTCGTAATAAGGCTTCTTTCGGCTGTAATGCTTTTGCCATTCCCCAAAAGCGGTTCTTGTAGCGCTGTCAATGATCACGTAGTCCTTAACGCCTTCAAAATCCTCGTCCCTTAGCTCGGTAATATCTGCGTTTTTATCGGAAAAATAATCCCTTATGATCTTGCGGTTGATATTGCCTATATGAGTGCCGCCAAGCTTTATGGGACAGTCAAGGGAAGATAAAATAACTGCGGCAGTTCCTGTTTCTCCACCCACCAGGTGGTATCTTTCCTTTATTTCTCCATAGCCGTCCGCCTCCGGAAAATCTCCGTAAAGCAGAAAGCTTTCGGTGGAGATTATTTGACCATACAAATAAATATAGTCCTTCATATCGTCAATTCTCATCCTCGGAAACACAGTGACTCATAACGGTATGCGCCTCATAAGATTTAAGCGCCATACGAGTATATTCGATCTGTGCCTTAACGCTTTCGGGCGAAGGTCCGCCCTTGGATTTTCTGTTGTTAACGCAGGTATCAAGGCTTATAGCCTCATAAACATCATTGTCAAACAATTCGCTTCTGCTCTTGTAATCCTCTAACGGCAAGTGCTCCAAATCAGTGCTTTTTTCAATACAAAGCGCCACTAAACCGCCTGTTATTTTATAGGCGTCTCTGAATGCCATACCTTTTTTAACAAGATAATCGGCGCAGTCGGTAGCGTTAATAAAGCCCTTTGCTGCGGCATTACGCATATTTTCCTTATAAACAGACATTGTTTTAAGCATTGGGATAAAGGTGGAAAGACAAAGCTTAACATTGTCAACTGCGTCAAATATCGCTTCCTTGTCCTCCTGCATATCCTTATTATACGCTAATGGCAGCCCCTTCATCATAGACAGCAGGGTCATATTATCGCCGATTACTCTGCCGCATTTGCCTCTTACAAGCTCGGAAATATCGGGATTTTTCTTTTGAGGCATTATGCTGGAGCCTGTGGCAAAGGCGTCGTCTAATTCAATAAACTTAAATTCCCAGCTGCACCACATGATTATTTCCTCGGAAAACCTTGAAAGGTGCATCATAATGATAGAAATCGCACTTGAAAGCTCAATGCAGAAATCTCTGTCGGAAACTCCGTCAAGAGAATTTACCATAGCGCAGTCAAAGCCAAGCTGCTTCGCTGTGAAATCTCTGTCTATGGGATAGGTAGTTCCCGCCAGTGCGCCGCTTCCCAAAGGACATTGATTTAAACGCTTTTTGGTATCATCAAGTCTGCCTAAATCGCGCAAAAACATTTGCGCATATGCCATAAGGTGATGTCCGAAGGTTATAGGCTGAGCTCTTTGAAGGTGCGTGTAGCCCGGCATTATGGTATCGGTGTATTTTTCCGCAATATTGCAAAGGGCTTCTGCAAGCTCCTCCAACAGCTTTTTGATCGCATCGATTTCGTCGCGAAGATAAAGCCTTATGTCGAGTGCCACCTGATCGTTTCTGGAACGGGCGGTATGAAGGCGTTTCCCCACTTCTTCAAGGCGTTCCGTGAGCACGGATTCTATGAACATGTGAATGTCCTCCGCAGTCATATCGAGCTGAACGGTGCCCTCGTCAATATCCTTTAAAACCTGTTTAAGCTCGGTTACCAGCGCTTCGCTGTCTTCCTTGGATATTATTCCGCATTTTCCAAGCATGGCGGCATGTGCGATACTTCCGCAAATATCATGTCTGTACATTCTTCCGTCAAAGGAAATAGAGGAGTTAAAAGCATTTACCTTGCTGTCAACCTCTTTGGAAAATCTTCCCGCCCACATTGATTTAGCCATTTTTTTCTCCCTATTGATTCTTAAAGATTTTTAAAACATCTTAATTAATTATATCAGCGCAAAATTTCAATATAAGTAAAAAAGCGAGCAAAGAAACAATTACAATCAATATAATTTTAACAGTGTTTAATGCTTCATGCATTATTTCACCTTAAATATTTTTAAAATATAAATTGTTACGGAGAATATCTCCGTAACAGATTTACATTTATTCCCTTACTTATTTTTTCTTTCCTCATCAAGCAAAGCTTTGACCTTAATGGGAAGTCCGAACAAATTGATAAAGCCTGCACTGTCCTTTTGATTGTAAACATCGTCCTCGCCAAAGGAAGCAAAATCCTCACTGTAAAGGGTGTAGGGTGATGTAACGCCTGCGTTGATGATATTACCCTTATAGAGCTTTAATTTAACCTCGCCCGTGCAGGTTTCCTGTGTTTTATCGACAAAGGCGTCCATAGCCTCTCTCAAAGGAGTGTACCACTGTCCGTTGTATACCAAATCTGCGTATTTAAGCGCAAGACCTGCTTTATAATGCTGAGTTTCTTTGTCAAGGCAAATTGTTTCAAGAACCTCATGAGCATGATAAAGAACAGTACCGCCGGGAGTTTCGTATACGCCTCTGGATTTCATGCCCACAAGACGGTTTTCAACTACATCATACAAGCCTATACCGTTTTCACCGCCAAGCTTGTTAAGCTTCTTGATAAGAGTTACGCCGTCCATTTTTTCACCGTCAAGAGCAACGGGTATTCCCTTTTCAAAGCTGATTGTAACATAAGTGGGCTTGTCGGGAGCCGTTTCGGGAGAAACGCCGAGCTCCAAAAAGCCGGGCTTGTTGTATTGAGGCTCATTGGCAGGATCCTCAAGGTCAAGACCCTCGTGGGAAAGGTGCCAAAGATTCATATCCTTTGAATAGTTGGTTTCTCTGTTGATCTTTATAGGAACGTTGTGCGCTTCTGCATAGTCGATCTCCTGATCTCTGGATCTAATATCCCATATTCTCCAAGGGGCAATAATTTCAATATCGGGAGCAAGCGCCTTTATGGTAAGCTCAAAACGCACCTGATCGTTTCCCTTTCCTGTACAGCCGTGGCATATGGCATCGGCGTTTTCCTTCCTTGCAATTTCGACAAGACGCTTGGCAATGGGAGGTCTTGCAAAGGAAGTGCCCAAAAGATAGCCTTCATATTTAGCTCCGGCTTTTAAGGTGGGGAAAATAAAGTCGTTTACAAACTCCTCCTGTATATCCTCTATGTAAAGCTTGGAGGCGCCTGTCTTTTTAGCTCGTTCTTCAAGTCCCATGATTTCGGAATCCTGACCCACATTTCCGGCAACGCAAATAACCTCGCAGCCGGGATAATTTTCGTGAAGCCAAGGAATAATTATCGAGGTGTCCAAACCGCCTGAATAAGCTAATACTATTTTTTTAATTTCTTTTGCCATAACAATGACCGTCCCTTTCATTTTGAACTGTGTTAAAATTTTTCACAGATTATATTATACCTCATTTTTGCTTATTGTCAAGGGATTTTATTCAGGTTAATGAATAAAATACAGAATATTCTGAATAATCTATGAATATTTTTGAATTTTATGAATTTTTCTAAAATATCCTTGACTTAAAAATTGTTCACCATTATAATATTAATGAACGAAAATTGATGAAAGGATAATTATTTTGACATTTAAGGATAAAATCGAAATTCTTTTGCTGAGAAAGCATTGCAAAAAAACCGAATTTGCCGAAAAAATCGGTATTACATACCGCGCCTTGGCAAATTATTTGGCAGGTACGAGATCGCCTAAGAAATCAATTATGAACAAAATCGAAAACGAGCTCGGCGTAACCGCTGCATTTCTGTTTGATAACAATCAAAGCTTAGTCTTAAACAGCGAGGAAAGCTTCTTTTACAACTGCTCAAAGGAAAGCACGGACTCCGATAAGGCCATGGATTTGCTTAATCAAGCCAAAAAGCTCTTTTCCGGCAACGGGCTGGTCTCCGAAGATAAACAGGCGCTTTTTTCATGTATTACGGAGATCTATTTTAACTCAAACGGCAGCCAATAGACAGATATAAACACTTTACTCAAAAAAACAGCAGCTTGACAAACCGACTAACGGAAGGTTTTTGACAAGCTGCTTATTTTTTTTCTACTCTGCGTAAAATTGAATTTTTGGGATATTCCTTGTCACAAAGGGCTGTAAGCTTTTCGGTGGCTTTATTTGCAATTGTAATCTCATCTCCCGCAGAATTAAACAATTTCTCGGGTTTAAACTTAATCGGCTCGCCTTGAGGCATCAATATCTCCAAATCATCATCTAAGGTAAAGTAATTCCGTTGTGTCAGAAGTACCCTGCCGTTTTCATATCCGTCTATAACGCCCACAAAATCACAATTGCGCAAATAGCCGCTGCTGTTATAAATTTGCTTGGCGTCGTAAGAGCCAAAATAGAAGCCTGTGGAATATTCTCGGTGGCTTACGTTATATACCTCGTCTAACACCCATTCGGGGATTTCCGTATGCTCCTTTACACACTTAAGGGCAGCGCTGTAGGCTTTTGTGACGGTTGCCACATAATAGGCTGATTTTGCTCTGCCCTCGATTTTAAAGCTGCTTACTCCCGCATCCGCCAGCTTATCCAAATGCTCGATCATGCACATATCCTTGGCGTTAAGTATATATGAGCCAAATTCGTTGTCTTCAATGGGATAGTACTGTCCCGGACGCTTTTCCTCCATAAGACTGTATTTCCAGCGGCATGGCTGAGCACATTCTCCTTTATTGGCATTTCTGCCTGTCATGTATGCGGACAAAAGACACCTTCCGGAAAAAGAAACGCACATTGCGCCATGTACAAAGGCTTCTATCTCCATATCGGAGGGTATTTTTTCCCGAATTTTCTTTATTTCGTCAATGCTGACCTCTCTTGATAAAACAACACGTTTTGCGCCTAAATCGTACAGCTCCGCCGCAGTGGCATAATTAACCACGCCAAACTGAGTGGACATATGGATTTCAAGCCTCGGAGCAAATTTTTTTACCATTCCCATAATGCCCAGGTCGCATACTATAACTGCATCAACCCCCGACATATCGGCATTTTTTATAAATTCGGGGAATTGTTCTATTTCATCATTGGAAGGCAGGGTATTGCAAGTGAGATATACCTTAACCTTGTTTTTGTGAACATAATCTACCGCTTGTTTTAATTGTTCAAAATCAAAATTTTTCGGCGCCGCCCTCATGCCAAAGCTTTTGCCGCCGAGATAAACTGCGTTGCAGCCAAAATTTACCGCCGCTTCAAGACATTCATAATCCCCTGCGGGTGATAATAATTCAAGCATAATTCTCCTTTAAGCAAGTCCTGCCAACACAAGGCACTCGTCAAACTCTTCCTGTGTTCTGGCGTAATAGGTTTCGCCCGTTTGCTCATTGGCGCAAAAATAGTAATAATCGGTTGTTTCGGGATTAAGCACGGCGTTTATTGCGTCCATTCCCGGATTGCAAATAGGACCTGCGGGGATCCCGTCGCAAACATAAGTGTCATAAGCATTGGAAATATCGGCAAGCGAGGTTTTAAGCCCTGAATTTTTATAGTAAGGCTCGATATTTTGCTGAACATAAAATACCGTCACATCGGATTGCAGCTGAGGAAACTCCTCGCTGTTATGCAGTCTGTTCAAAAATACCGAAGCGACCTTTCTCATATCGTCTTCATTGCCCACCTCCGACTGTACCATAGATGCAAGAGAAATAAGCTCGTCCAAGGTAAGACCCATTTCATTCATTTGCTTATACATTTGCTTGCTGATCTTACTGTTAAAGTTTGAATATATTTTACTTGCCGCAGCTTCGGCTTCCTTTGTGGTATCAATATCGGTTTTGGGATCCTCTTTTAATGCGTTGCACACATAAAACTCATATTTATCCGGGAATAAATAGCCCTCCAGCTGATTAAATTTTAATTTGTTGGGCAATACTCTGCGCTCAAAATCATACACGTCCATTTTTTCGCGGTAAAACTTTAAAAAATCCGAAGCCTTGCACACACAATTTTTCTCAAGCAGCTCTCCGATTTGTGCCGCTGTCATTCCCTCGATTATAGTAACGTCTATGGTTGTCTTTTGAACCGTTGTTGCAGTAAGAGTCGATAAAATTCTACTGTAATTCATAGCCGATGAAAGCGTAAATTCACCGCCTACAAAATCGATCTCTTCTTTTTCGCTCTTCCTTTCAATATATTCCTTAAAGAAATCCTTATCCTTGATTATGCCGTTTATCTCCAACACGTCTATGACCTGATCTACCGTGGGATTATCGGGTATTTCGACCTGAACCTGAAATTCGCTGTCGTCCATTCCCGCATAATCCATAACGGCATTATAAATGCGACTGCCCAAATTTACTCCGACAAATAAAACTCCGGCGGAAAGAATAATGCCCAAAAAAATCCCCGCAATTGTCTTCAGCCTTTGTCTGCCCTTTTTAAGCTGTTTTTCGGCTTCGGCGGACTTACTTTTGGCATTGCTTTTTGAGGAGGTGTATTTTTTTTCGGCTTCTTCGGATCTTTCCGTTCCTCGGTCAAAATCTATATCGTGCATATCCTCCTGCGCATAAGCGGTATCGTCGCCCAAATCATACCTTTTTACATCGCCGTCTTCAAAATCATCGATGTCATGGTAATCCTCGGAGGAATTTTGATACGATTCCTCATTGTTCTTTTTACGCTCCTTGTTGTTTTTGAGCATTTCGGATAAGCTGTCATATTCTTTTTTTTCATGATTATTATCCATAATAGCCGTTCCTTCCTGTTGGCAAAGCATTTATCTTACACATTTTTCGGTAACGATCATATCCACCGCAATATCGTTCGGATCCTGTTTGAAATCGCAAATAAACTCTTCACTGCAAAGTCCTATTTTTACACATTTGTTTTTTTGGAAAAATCTGTCATAATAACCTTTTCCGTAACCGATTCTGAATTTCTCACCGTTGCAGCACAAAGCGGGAGTAATGCAAACCGTCTTTTCATCGGCGACGGCAGCTTTACAATACGACCTTGGCTCCATAACCGAAAAAGAACCGGGCTCCAAATCGGAAAAATCGTTTATATACCTAAACTCCATACTTTCACCGACGCATAAAGGGACCGCCAGTTTTTTTCTGTTTTTTAAACAGTATTCCATTATACCGAAGGTAAAAAACTCATGCGAAAGGCTGACATAGCAAAAAATTTGTGAGGCGTTAATAAATTCATTGACCGATAGCAGATTACGGGTGATTTGTTCGCTGATTTTACCGAGCGTTTCTTTATCTATGGCTTTACGTTGTTGTAAAAGCTTTCTTCTAAGCTCCGATTTTACCTGCACTGTAAAGAATCCTTTATTTTTTTTGCCGAAGCTTCACCCTTTATTTTTGCCAAAAGCTTTATGCCAAATTCCTGCGCAACGCCTGCGCCCTTTGCTGTAATAATATTTCCGTCCTCACATACGAAGTCGGAGGACAATTCCCTGCAATCAAGCTGACCCTCAAAGCCCGGGAAGCATATTGCCGCTTTATCCTTTAATATTCCCTTATGTCCGAGGATAGAAGGCGCAGCGCAAATTGCGCCTATATATTTGTTATTCTTCACACAGTAATCTATAGCCGCCTGCACTTTACCGCTCTTTTCAAGATTTAACGTACCGGGCATACCTCCCGGCAGGATTATCATTTCCGTTTTTTCATCGATAACCAGCTCTCCGTCGGTAATGTCGGCACAGACGCTGACGCCGTGAGAACCTGTAATCATATCCTCTCCGACGCCTACGGTAGTGACCTCGCAGCCGCCCCTGCGAAGTATATCCACTGGGCTTAACGCTTCCATTTCTTCAAATCCGTCCGCTAAAAAACAATAGATCATTTCATTTCTCCTTATCTTTAATATTAATCCTTAAAAAGAATCCTGAATTTTTCCTCCATAAATGCCGGGTGATAGGAAAGCTTTGCTTTTCGCAGGTTTTCTTCGCCAACGTCCTCCTCGCGGTTTATATATCGGTATCCCCGGCAGGCATGATTGACAAATTCCCTGTTTATCATAGGATAAGTACCGTCATACAATGACAATCCCTTTTCAACGTGTACATCAAAGGTGTCGCTGTTTATTCCCTCTCCGAATGTAAATGCCACCGGTTCTCCGCTGACCCTTAGAAGGCCTCCGGAAAACCCAAGCTCTTCAAAATACGTCAAGCCTTTTTCGCAAGCCGTTATCTCTTGATCCATCGACGGATCTTCCGCTTCTTTGTTTTCCTCCTGCCATAAATTCAATACTTTTCGGCAATCTTCAATATTATTTCCGCTTATTTCCTCATAAGACCAATCGTTTTGTATAAACCGATTGATAAAGTTGCGCTTTGAATGATATTTCTTTCCCACTAAAGTTGCCAAATCCTCATAATTATAACAATAATCAAAAAAATCCGAATTTGAATAGATCTCTATTGTATCGCCGTACTGTTCTTTTAAATATTCTGCGCCGCTTTTCGGAGAGCTTCCGAAGCATAATAGCTTGCCCTGCTCTTTGCAATGCGATCGAAGAAGCTCCACCGCCTCCTTGAAATCGCCCCTGCCGGCCGGGAAAAAATATTCACCCTCGCTTTCTGTAATATAAAAATCCTTATATCTGCAAATCTTTATTTTAAAAGGCTCGCTCCAAATAAAATTGTTTCCGAAGGTGTATTCACAGCCGCGGTAATCCGAATAACTCAAAAGCTCTTTTATCCAATTTATGTCTTCAATACTTATATCTCTGAATGTAAGCATCTATTTCAGCAATTCCTTTATTTCTTTTTTTAACCTTTGGTGTATGAGATCTATGGGCAAGGGCTCGCCGCCCTCGGCACAGCTTATGATCCTCCAGTTTTCTTTTTCCGCCACATATAAAGCTGCGGCTCTGCAATTATTCATAAATTTGAGATCGCTCTCGTGAAGATCCATTTTGGCTTTATCGCCGTTGTAACGCTTCATAAGAAGCTTTTGTGAAACCTCCACCGGCATGTCCAAAAAAACGGTTCCGTTCGGTCTTGGAATACCGAATTTGTTATACTCGGTGTCAAAAAGCCAATCCATATATTCTTCCCAACCGCTTTGGGGAAGCTTGGTCATCTGATAAATAGCATTGCTGCTGACATATCTTGCCGAAATGACAGGTATTCCCGCTTTATAATCCTTTTCCCAATCCGTCTTATAGCTGGTGTATCTGTCCACGGCATAAAAACAGCTTGCAGTATAAGCGCTTACGGTATTGTCGTTCTCCTTATACTTTCCCTGAAGGTAATTTGTGACAATCTCCCCCGAAGGAGAACCGTAATTCGGAAAAGTGATAAATCTATAATCGGGATATTGGGACTTCAACAGCTCTAACTGGGTGGTCTTTCCGCCGCCGTCAAGTCCTTCGATAACAATCAGTTTATTATTCAATTTTTTAACTCTTTCCTATAATCAATTATACTTATTGTAATTTTATCACAAATTCTTTATTTAGTCAAGCTCCGAGAGCTGTCTTTCCACATTTATTATAATATCCGCCTCCGAATCAATTTCCTTTACCGCATCGGAAACCATATTCCTTATATCAATGTCGCTATATTTAAATTTATATGGAAGTACCAAGTCAAAAACAACCGACTTCTCTCCCTTATCTCTCAACACTCTGAAATCGTGAATAGACAACGCCCGGTCGATAGCCTTTATTATATCGGTTACTTTTCTGCACAACAAGGCTGTTTCGGTATCCTCCAAATCAACAGGATCTATATGAATGGTAACGGTACAATTGAATTTTTTCTTTAAATCCTTTTCAATAATATCTATCAACTGATGGGCGACGGTCAGCTCCATTGAAGACGCAACCTCCGCATGAAAGGAAACATAACTGACCCCGACGCCGTAGTTATGCACGATCAGATCATGTATACCGATTATGCCCTCATAACCGCACACCGTATTTTTTATATCCCCTACAAGCTCCTTTTCGGGCATTTGTCCCAACAAGGGCGAAAGGCTGTCCTTAGCGGTTTTAATTCCCGAATAGAATATAAAAAAGGAAACCAGCAGTCCTATAAAGCCGTCAATATTGACTTTAAATGCATAAGCGACCGCCATGCCGATAATTACAGCCAAGGTGGCTGCTACATCGGAAATACTGTCCATGGCGGCTGCTTTTAAGGAGACGGAATTTATCCTATTTCCAAGACTGCGGTTAAACACAAACATCCAAAGCTTGACCGCTACGGAAACAACCAGCACCGTAAATGTAAATACGCTCACCTTGGG
This sequence comes from Bacillota bacterium, assembly GCA_023666805.1. Lineage (GTDB taxonomy): Bacteria > Bacillota > Clostridia > Oscillospirales > Ruminococcaceae > Ruminiclostridium_E. The sequence goes on along the minus strand of JAMPBF010000035.1, from coordinate 2,923 downwards.
CATTTCGGGATAAACAATCTTTTCAAAGGAATTTCTCGCAAGCTCTGCACCCATAAGCATAATAATGAAGGAAATAACCAGCCCGGAAACATACTCCGCCCTTCCGTGCCCAAAAGGATGCTCTCTGTCCGGAGGAGCTAAAGCGATCTTAAAGCCCACCATATTTACAATCGACGAGCCTGCATCGGAAAGATTGTTGATCGAATCGGCAATTACCGAGATCGCTCCCGAAAAAATCCCCGCCAAAAGCTTTCCCGAAAAAAGCAGGATATTCAATACAATACCCACTATTCCCGACAAAAACCCGTATTTTTTTCTTATGGCGGGATTTCCCGAATCGCCTTTTCCGATAAACAATCCAATCAATATTTCAGTCATAGAAAATCCTTCTCCGCTTATAAGATAAATAAATTATTTATAATATCAATGTATCAGTATATCACAAAAAATATGTTAATGTCAAACCTTTATTTCTTTAATAATTTTATAGTCAACGTCAAAAAATATGACGCTGACTATAGAAACTTATCTGAATTGTCACGCATATCCGTGCGCTTTGCCCACTCAATGCGGATCGGCAAACAGCAAACGTCAAAAATCTTTGCCGTTTGCCGTAATTGTTGAAGGATCGATAAAAACGACTGTTTTGATATGAAAAGATTATTATCCCGGGCTTCGCTTAACTATGCCGTTATTGCGCAGCATAAACAAATAAATTATCAATGCGGCGGCATAAAGCGGTATATCCAGCATCAACCGCTGCGGGATTGTCAGAACACAGTCCTCGGGGATCCCGCTTAAAAACAGATTGCTTGTGATAGTACCGCCGAAATTGTTCATGGCATGGAATATGGCAGCAGGATATACCGAGTTTGTTTTTTTCGTAAGCCACATAAGGAATACTCCCGTAAATATACAGCTAACACACATGCAAAATATTCCCAGCCAAGGATAGCCGGGGTAATCCGTGCCGAAGTTATGCCCCTCAACGGTAAGCGGTAAATGCCACAGTCCCCAAATTACACCGCCGACAATGACGGTGCCCGTCGTTCCGAGCAACGGTTCCATTTTTTGATTCATATAACCGCGCCAGCCGAATTCCTCTCCGAAGGTGTTGAATGCCATAAGCGGAGCCAAGGCTAAAATAATGAGGAAATTTGCCGCAAAATCGGCAGCGGTAAAGCTTTTCCCCAGATCCGACCAATCTCCGCCGCCGACGGTCAGCGTCACCAAAGCCCCCTGTGGGATATATATTACGCTCAAGGCAACAACGGCAATTACATAATACTTGATGTTTCCTTTAAGGTTAAGATGCAGCATACTGTCATGCCAACCCTCATGAGTGAGCTTTCGTGTGATGATATTTGCCAGCGCAGGTCCGTAACCGACTATCCAAAAGAATACGGGCATTTTGTTGGTCTCGAACCACTCATAATAGCCGAATATCTTATTAAATATTATTTCGGGTATCCATGATATTCCAAAGGCGAGCAAAAGAAAAATAACAAGTCTTTTGGCTTCAAGCTTCTTATTTGTCACACTCGTTCACTCCCTTCATGAATACCTTACACGATATTTTATATGAACACAGAAACATCGCAATTGCAATGTACTGAAAAACGGCCAATATGAGCATAAGCACATTGCCGGCTTCTCCGCTGAGAGCGGAAAGCACCGTTTCCACTAATTTTGCGCCAACATCGTAGGGCAGCATGAAAAATATTGCAGTACCCAAAGCATAGAGCAGCAGCATAATGATCATCTTAATTATGCTTCCCTTTCTTGAACCGTATCTCACCGTAAACGGTATATCGGGAGCGCTGACCGCCATCAGCAGGAACACTCCCGATACATAAAGCGATGACGCTCCCATGGTCAGTTCTTTTCCCGTTACAAAATAGTTTACGGTGGCAAGCAGGTTATCCGCAAACACGCCTGATACCATGTATATAATGTTAACTAAAAGCGTTATCACATACTTGTTATACAAGAATCCCTTAACGCCGCAGGGTGCGGAAGCTATAAAGTATGCCCAGAGATTTTTGTCGTCTCCCTTGAACACCTCACTCATCAGAGCACATACGATAAATACCCCCACAGCATACATAAGCATGCGAACGAAAATATTAGTCGCCGTTTCAAACACCTCATCTGCGCCGACATTTCCCATAATAGCGTCTATCGCCGAAAAACAAAAGGGAAATGCAGTCAGCAGCAGCGGCGTTACCGCTGCGAAAATAAGTACGGCTTTGTTCTGCTTCAATTCCTTATATAGCAATCCTACTGTGCCGCTGTTTTCAGCGGACGCTGCGGTTTGGACGCTTATCTCATCGTCTTTCGACATTGGCTTTACATGATTTGGATATGCGGATCTAAGGCTGCAATAAGACGTATAAAAGCTTGCCGCAATCATCAATATAAGCAACGGCACAACCCAAGCGAACGCCTCCGACGTAAAGGTGGGAATTTCCATCAGCTTTTCGCTTTCGGAAAGCTTTGACGGATCCACGCCGCTTGCCTTCAACACAACGATAACCATAACGATTATAAGAGCTGTCATGGTCATGCCCGCAGCAGTCTGTTTTTTCTTCATCTCCGTGCTGCTGCGTGCCCTAAGTAAAAAAATGCTGTTTGGCAGAGACATTAAAATCATTGCAGCGACAACCGCAAGATGCCGAACGATGCAGTCCGCACCAAACGACTCGGCGCAGTAAGAACATAGTGCCGCCGAATTGCAAATACTCAACAATACGCCCACAAGCACCGTGGAATATCTGCGTATAAATATTGCGGCAATTCGTTCGGTCGGCTTTATAGGCAATGCATAAGAATAGTTGAGCCAACCCGAATTGATGTCGGATTTGAAATTATCATCCATAATCAGCGGCAAAGCGACAATAAGAGCCGATATAGCTATAATATT
>JAMPBF010000034.1 GCA_023666805.1 Bacillota bacterium | reverse complement strand
AAAAAGGCGATCGTAACCGTTACCCCCGATTCCAAGACCATTGAGATCTTCGACGGCATGATTTAAGTAAGGAGTTGAGTTAAATGGCTATAAAAACTTATAAGCCCACGACCCCCGGTCGCAGAGGCATGACGGTTGTAGATTACAGCGGTTTATCCAAGGTTGCTCCCGAAAAGAGTCTGCTTGAAACCGTCAAGAAGCATTCCGGCCGCAACAGCTACGGCAGAATTACCGTCAGACACAAGGGCGGCGGAAACAGAAGAAAGTACAGGATCATCGATTTCAAGAGAAACAAGCTGAATATGGACGCAGAGGTCATGACTCTTGAATACGACCCCAACAGAACCGCATTTATTGCGCTTGTAAAGTACGAGGACGGCGAGAAGAGATACATTCTTGCTCCCGAAGGACTTAAGGTGGGCGACAAGGTAAGAAGCGGCGCTGACGCCGACATCAAGCCCGGCAACACGCTGCCCATGATCAATATTCCCGTAGGTACCGTTATCCACAACGTGGAGCTTCACCCCGGCAAGGGCGCACAGCTTGTCCGTTCCGCAGGAAACATGGCTCAGCTTATGGCTAAGGAAAACGGCTATGCAATGGTAAGACTTCCCAGCGGCGAGCTTCGCAATGTTCCCGAGAACTGCATGGCTACCATCGGCGTTGTTTCCAATTCCGACCACTCCAACGTAAACTTGGGCAAAGCCGGACGTACCCGTCATATGGGCGTAAGACCTACCGTAAGAGGTTCCGTAATGAACCCCAACGATCACCCTCACGGCGGCGGTGAAGGTAAGTCTCCCGTAGGCAGACCCGGACCTGTTACTCCTTGGGGCAAGCCTGCAATGGGCTACAAAACCCGCAAGAAGAAAAACTCTACCGATAAGTTCATCGTTAAGAGAAGAAACGGTAAGTAATAATAACCTAAAGCTGTTAATAAGCGTTTGCAGCGTCAGACTGCGAGAAAAACAGCAATGCTGCTAATAAATTCTCACAACCCTGCGCAATGAATAAACGTGTCCACGAAGCGGTTTGCGAAGCAAATTGCGGACAGCGTCCGCAAAGCGTAGTGGACGCACTTTGACCCCCCGGGTCAAAGTGCTTAACTTGCAAGTTGAAAGGAAAATAAATAATATGAGCAGAAGTATTAAGAAGGGACCTTACGTGCAGGAAGCGCTCTACAAAAGAGTGCTTGCTATGAACGAGACAGGCGAGAAAAAGGTTCTCAAGACCTGGAGCCGTTCCAGCACGATATTCCCTGATTTCGTAGGTCATACCTTTGCAGTGCATGACGGCAGAAAGCATATTCCCGTATATGTAACCGAAGATATGGTAGGTCATAAATTGGGCGAGTTTGCTCCCACCAGAACCTTTAAGGGTCACGTTGGAAGCAAGACCACCAAGAAGTAAGGAGGAGTAAGTATGGAGGCAAGAGCAGAACTCAAGCATGTTCGTATTTCTCCCCGCAAGGTGAAGATCGTGCTTGATCTTATCAGAAACAAGCCCTGCGACGTGGCAATGGCTACGTTGAAGCTGACGCCCAAGGCTGCCAGCGAGCCGCTTATTAAGCTTCTCAAATCCGCTATGGCTAATGCGGAAAATAACCACAATATGGACGTGGGAAGCTGCTATGTTTCGGAGTGCTGGTGCGGCGAGGGTGTGACCCTTAAGAGGATCAGACCTGCGGCAAAGGGTGCGGCGCACCGTGTATTGAAGAGAACATCCAACATCGTTTTGGTTGTCAAGGAAGCAGAATAAGGGAGGATAACAATGGGACAAAAGGTTAATCCACACGGTCTTAGAGTGGGTGTTATCAAGGATTGGGATTCTCGCTGGTATGCGGGTAAGGCAACCTTTGGCGATACACTGGTCGAGGACTTCAAAATTCGCGAATATTTAAAGAAAAAGCTCTACAAGGCAGGTATCCCCGATATAGAGATCGAGCGCGACGCTGCCAGAGTTAAGGTTCACATTCACTGCGCAAAGCCCGGTATGGTAATCGGTCAAAAGGGCGCAGAGATCGAAAAGCTCAGAGCAGAGCTTGAAAAGATGACCAACGGCAAGCCCGTTAACATCAACATTATCGAGGTCAAGAACCCCGACATGAACGCACAGCTTATTGCAGAGAACATCGCCTCTCAGCTTGAGGGACGCGTAAGCTTCAGAAGAGCAATGAAGTCCTGCATCGGACGCACCATGAAGTGCGGCGCAAAGGGCATCAAAACTCAGGTAAGCGGAAGACTTGGCGGCGCAGAAATCGCACGTACCGAGAATTATCACGAGGGCACTATCCCTCTGCAAACTCTCCGCGCAGACATCGATTACGGCGTTGCAAGAGCCAATACCACCTACGGCATTATCGGCGTTAAGGTTTGGCTTTACAAGGGCGAGGTTCTCAAGGGCGAGATCGGCAAGGAAAGAAATACCGAAAAGCCCGCAAGAAAGCCCAGAGAAAATCGGGAAAACCGCGGGGAAAGAAGAAATTCCAGACCCAGAGCAGAGAAAAAAGAAGGGGGTAACGAATAATGCTACTTCCAAAGAGAGTTAAGCACAGAAGAGTGCAAAGAGGACGTATGACCGGTAAAGCAACACGCGGCAACGTAGTATGCTACGGCGAGTACGGCTTGCAGGCACAGGAGCCCGCATGGATCACCAGCAATCAGATCGAAGCTGCCCGTATTGCAATGACCCGTTATATCAAGCGCGGCGGTCAGGTTTGGATCAAGATATTCCCCGACATGCCCGTAACAAAGAAGCCTATGGGTACTCGTATGGGTTCCGGTAAGGGCGCTCCCGAGTACTGGGTTGCAGTTGTTAAGCCCGGCAGAGTTATGTTTGAAATTGCAGGAGTTAGCGAAGAGACAGCAAGAGAGGCTATGCGTCTCGCTATGCACAAGCTTCCTATCAAGTGCAAGTTTATTAAGAAGGAAGAAGGAGGAGAGCAGTAATGAAGGCTACAAAGGAAATCAAAGAGCTTACCGATGTTGAGCTTGTCAACAAGGAAGCAGAGCTTAAGCAGGAACTGTTCAACCTTCGCTTCCAGTTAGCTGTCAACCGTCTTGAAAATCCTATGAGGATCAAGGCAGTTAAGAAGGAAATCGCAGTTGTAAAAACAATTCGCCGCCAGCGCGAATTGGCTGCCAATAAGTGAGAGGGGAGGAACGAACTTTGGAAACAGAAGCAAGAAACCTTAGAAAAACAAGAGTTGGCGTTGTAGTAAGCAACAAGATGGATAAGACCATCGTAGTAGCACTTAAGGACAATGTTCGCCACCCCTTGTATAAGAAGATCATCAAGCGCACCATTAAGCTTAAGGCTCACGACGAGGAAAACACCTGCAACGTAGGCGATAAGGTTAAGATCATGGAAACAAGACCTTTGTCCAAGGATAAGAGATGGCGTCTTGTAAGCGTGCTTGAGAGAAGCAAGTAAGACGGAAGGAGAATGAACAATGATACAAATGCAGACACGCCTTAAAGTGGCTGATAACACCGGCGCAAAAGAGCTGATGTGTATCAGAGTGTTGGGCGGCACCCGCAGAAAGTACGCTAATATCGGCGACGTAGTTGTAGCTTCCGTTAAAAAGGCAGCGCCCGGCGGCACGGTAAAGAAGGGTGACGTGGTAAAATGCGTTATCGTTCGCAGCACAAAAGGCGTAAGACGCGACGACGGCACTTACATTCGTTTCGACGAGAATGCGGCTGTTTTGATCAAGGAAGATAAGAACCCCAGAGGAACCCGTATTTTCGGACCTGTGGCAAGAGAGCTCCGCGACAAGGAATATATGAAGATCCTGTCCCTTGCTCCCGAAGTACTTTAAGGAGGAGCAGGAATGAATACTTTACACGTTAAAAAAGGCGACAATGTAATGATTATTTCCGGCAAGGACAAGGGTAAAACCGGCAAGGTGCTGGAAGTTTCCCCCTCCGAAGGCAAGGTGATCGTTGAAGGCAGAAACATGGTAACAAAGCATGTTAAGGTCAGAAAACAAGGCGATCTTGCCGGAATAGTTAAGGCAGAAGGACCTATCTACGCATGCAAGGTCATGCCTGTTTGCCCCAAGTGCAACAAGGCTACCCGAGTTGGTCATAAGGTAGATGGCGACAAGAAGGTAAGAGTTTGCAAGCATTGCGGTGCAAATCTGTAATGCAGAGCATTACGGCGTGCAGCTCTAATAAACCGGTGAAAGGGCAGGATAAAGTAACTTCCTGCTGTCACCCGTAAGGAGAATAAACACTATGTCAACAATGAGAACCTATTATAAGGAAACCGTTGCTCCCGCACTGTTTAAAAAGTTTGGCTACAAGAGCGTTATGCAGATCCCCAAGCTTGACAAGATCGTGGTAAACGTGGCTTGCGGCGAGGCAAAGGACGATCATAAGAAGATCGACGCAATTATGGCCGATTTATCCGCAATAACAGGTCAAAAGCCCGTTATCTGCAAGGCTAAGAAGGCTATCGCAAACTTTAAGCTTCGCGAAGGAAACATAATCGGCGTTAAGGTAACCTTAAGAGGCGAGACCATGTACGAATTTTTGGATCGTTTCTTCAACGTTGCACTGCCCCGTGTACGTGACTTCAGAGGCATTAACCCCAACAGCTTCGACGGCAGAGGCAATTACAGCGTAGGCGTTAAGGAGCAGTTGATTTTCCCTGAAATTGATTACGAAAAAATCGATAAGATCCGCGGTATGGACATCAACTTTGTTACCACAGCAAAGACCGACGAGGAAGCGAGAGAGCTGCTGTCCCTTATGGGCGCACCCTTCTCCAAGTAATGAAAGGAAGCTTAAGTAATGGCAAAGAAATCAATGATTGCAAAGCAGCAGCGCCCTGCAAAGTATTCCACCAGAGCTTACAACAGATGTAAGCTTTGCGGAAGACCCCACGCTTACCTTCGTAAGTACGGGATTTGCAGAATTTGCTTTAGAGAGCTTGCTTATAAGGGACAAATTCCCGGCGTCAAGAAGGCAAGTTGGTAAAATTTAATCCCGAAACGGCAAGAGCGAGGGGCAGTCCTTGACAAAAACCTTTGACGCAGGAAGGGTCACCCGCAGCTAACTACCGATTTCCAACTCTAAGAAGGAGGACGCATAGAAATGCAGATCACCGATACAATCGCAGATATGCTTACAAGAATTCGCAATGCAAATTCTCAAAAGCACCCTTCTGTTGATATTCCCTGCTCCAATATGAAGAAGCAGATCGCTCAGATCTTGGTTGACGAAGGCTACATCAAAAACTTCCGTGTAATCGAGGATAACAAGCAGGGTATCATCAGAATCACATTAAAATACACCGAAAACAAGCAGCAGGTCATCACGGGACTTCGCAGAGTAAGCAAGCCCGGCCTGAGAATTTATTCAAACAGCAAGGATATGCCCAAGGTAATGAAGGGTCTCGGAATCGCTATCGTTTCCACCTCCAAGGGCGTTATGACCGACAGAGCGGCAAGAGCGGCTCACGTTGGCGGCGAAGTCCTTGCTTTTGTATGGTAAGGAGGAACAGAATATGTCAAGAATTGGTAGAGCGCCTATTGCTGTTCCTGCCGGCGTTGAAGTTACGGTTGACGGCAATGCAGTTACAGTAAAGGGTCCCAAGGGTACTCTTACAAAGGAGTTTAAGCCTCAGATGAAGGTCACCGTTGAAGCGGGACAGGTTCATGTTACCCGCCCCGACGATGAAGCGGAAAACCGTGCGCTTCACGGCTTAACAAGAACCCTTATCAACAATATGATCGAGGGTGTTACAAACGGATTTTCCAAAGCGCTGGAAATCAACGGCGTCGGCTACAGATGCCAAAAGCAGGGTAAGGATCTTAATCTTACGCTGGGCTTCTCCCACCCCGTGGTGGTTTCCGACACCGAGGACATCACCATTGAAGCTCCTCAGCCCAACCAGATCATCATCAAGGGCATAGACAAGCAAAAGGTAGGCCAGTTTGCAGCAGAGGTTCGCAGCATTCGTCCCCCCGAGCCTTACAAGGGCAAGGGCATCAAGTATGCTGACGAGGTTATCCGCCGCAAGGAAGGCAAAGCCGCTAAGGGCAAAAAGTAAGTGAGGGGTGATAAGAAATGATAAAAATAATCGATAAAAAGGCAAACAGGATCAAGCGTCATAAGAGAGTACGCAGCAAGATCAGCGGTACTTCCGCATGCCCCCGCCTTAATGTTTTCCGTTCCGACAAGCATATATATGCACAGCTTATCGACGACGCCGCAGGCGTGACCCTTTGCGCCGCTTCCACCTTGGATAAGGACTTCAGCGGCTACGGCGGAAATGCCGAAGCAGCCAAGAAGGTAGGACTTGCTCTTGCAGAAAAGGCAAAGGCAAAGGGAATCGTAGATGTAGTATTCGACCGTTCCGGCTATGTATATCACGGCAGAGTAGCGGCACTTGCAGAAGGTGCCCGCGAAGGCGGACTGAATTTCTGAAAGAAGGAGGAAAAAGATTTTGGCACTTATAGACGCATCAAAATTAGAGCTTTCCGAGAAAGTTGTTGCTATCAACAGAGTTAGCAAGACCGTTCAGGGCGGACGTATCATGAAGTTCAGCGCACTGGTCGTAGTCGGCGACGGCAACGGAATCGTAGGCTTTGGTATGGGTAAGTCCAACGAAGTTCCCGACGCTATCCGCAAGGGAATCGAGGACGCTAAGAAGAATTTGGTTAAGATTTCGCTTAAGGGAACGACAATTCCCCATGAAGTAGTAGGTAAGTTCGGCGCAGGCGCAGTTCTTATGAAGCCCGCTCCCGAAGGCACCGGCGTTATCGCAGGCGGCCCCGTTCGTTCCGTAATCGAAATGGCGGGCATCAAGAATATCAGAACCAAGTCCCTTCGTTCCAACAATCCCTGCAACGTGGTAAGAGCTACTATGGCAGGTCTTACATCTCTCAGAGATGCAGAGCAGGTTGCGGCACTCAGAGGCAAGACTGTCAAGGAAATTTTTAACTAATAGGAAGGGAGCTACCCGCAATGGCAAAAAAAATCAAGCTGGTCAAGTCATTGATCGGACGTAAGGACAGTCATATCGCTACCGCATATTCCTTGGGACTTCGCAAGATAAACGATGTGACGGTACAGCCCGACAATGCGGCAACCAACGGAAAAATCAAGGCAATAAGCTATTTAATCGAGGTTACAGAGGCGTAATCATTTAACAATAAGGAGGTGTAACTACCAATGAAGCTACACGAATTATCCCCCGCTCCCGGCTCTAACAGAGAGGTAAAGCGTATCGGCAGAGGTCACGGCTCAGGCTGGGGCAAGACGGCGGGCAAGGGTCATAAGGGTCAGTGGGCGCGTTCAGGCGGCGGTGTCAAGCCCGGATTTGAAGGCGGTCAGACAAAGCTGGCAATGCGTATCCCTAAGCGCGGTTTTAACAATAAGAATTTTGCTACCGTATATGCTACCGTCAACGTTTCCGACTTGGACAGGTTTGACAACGGCGCAGTTATTGACGCAGAGGCTCTTGTTGAAGCAGGACTTCTCAAAAAGACCTTTGACGGAATCAAGGTTTTGGGCAAGGGTGAAATTTCAAAATCTCTCACAGTGAAGGCAGCAAAGTTTTCCGAGAGCGCAAAATCAAAGATTGAAGGCGCAGGCGGAAAGGCTGAGGTGATCTGATGTTTGAGGTTTTCCGAAACGCATGGAAATTGCCTGATTTGAGGAAAAAGATTCTTTACACATTATTCATCATCGTAATATTTCGTTTGGGCTCGGCAATATTCGTTCCCTTTTTGGATTCAACGGCGATCGCTTCCGTGCTGGGAATGAACAGCAGCGACGGCAACCTGTTCTCCTACTGGGACGCAATGACCGGCGGCTCGCTGAGCAACGGTACTTTATTCGCAATGTCCATCACACCTTACATCAACGCTTCGATCATCGTACAGCTGCTTGCTGTTGCGATCAAACCCTTGGAGCGCTTGACAAAGGAAGGCGACGAGGGCAGAAGAAAGCTCAACAGAATAAACAAGTTTGTTGCATTGGGCTTGGCGCTGTTTCAGGCGGTGGCGTTTTACATTACCTTGCGTAACGGCGGAGTTGTAAAATACACAGACGGCTTCAGCGGAGTTTTGGCAGCCATAACCATCGTTGCCTGCTTCGTATCGGGAGCTTCACTGATAGTATGGCTCGGCGACCAGATAAGCGATAAGGGTATCGGCAACGGTATCTCCATGATACTCTTTGCGGGTATCGTATCAAGAATCCCCAACGATATTTACAGCTTGGTGATGACCATCGGCACGGATCTTAAGAGCTCCATTTTAGTACCTATCATTTTGATAATTTATGTCGGAATGATCACTTTGGTCGTTCTTATGACCAACGCCGAGAGAAGGATCCCCATTCAGTATGCAAAAAGAGTAGTAGGAAGAAAAATGTACGGCGGACAGTCCACCTACCTTCCTATTAAGGTTGCAATGACGGGCGTTATGCCTATCATCTTCGCAATGTCTATCATGTCCCTTCCTTCCACTATCTGCTATTTCTTCGGAATCAAGGGCGACTACACCAGCGGTCACGACTTCTGGGAGGGCTTTGTAAGACTTTTCAGCACCTCCAGCGTGTTGTATGCGATCCTGTACTTCCTGCTCATTATAGGCTTTAACTACTTCTACGTGGCTATTACCTACAACCCGATCCAAATCGCAAACGACCTTAAGAAGAACAACGGCGCTATCCCCGGTTACAGACCCGGACAGCCCACCGCAGATTTTATCAACAATTCACTTTCCAAGGTAACCCTTATCGGTGCGTTATTCCTTGGATTTGTAGCGATTTTCCCCATTATATTCCAGAACATAAGCGGGATCCAGGGCTTGTCCTTGGGCGGCACTACCGTGCTCATCGTAGTAGGTGTTGCGCTTGAGACCGTTCGTTCGTTGGAAAGCCAAATGATGATGCGTCATCACAAGGGCTTTTTGGAATAAGCTTGGATGCAGACCCCTTCGGGGGGAAGGAAATTGTTATGGTTTAAGACAGCCATGTCTTGAAGGAGAAAGGATAAATTTATGAACCTGATTTTTTTGGGCGCACCCGGCGCAGGCAAAGGCACACAGGCTGAGATCGTATGCGATAAGCTGGGCATTCCCGCAATTTCCACAGGCAATATGCTTCGCGAGGCGGTAAAAAACGGCACTCCCGCAGGACTTGCCGCCAAAGAGTGTATGGATAAGGGCGATTTGGTACCCGACGAAATCGTGATCGGTATCTTAAAGGACAGGATCGCCAAGGACGACTGCAAAAAGGGCTTTATTCTGGACGGCTTCCCCAGAACGGTGGAGCAGGCAGAGGCACTTGAAAAAATGGGCGTAAAGATCGATAAGGTAATCGAGATAAGCGTTCCCGATGAAAAAATAATTGCCCGTATGTCAGGAAGAAGAGTTTGCGAGGGCTGCGGTGCTTCCTATCACTTGGAGCATAAGCCCACAAAGGTGGAGGGCGTTTGCGACAGCTGCGGCGCTAAGGTGGTGCAGCGCATTGACGACAAGCCCGAAACCGTTTTGTCAAGACTTGAGACCTATCGGGAGAAGACGGCTCCTTTAAAGGGCTATTACGAGCAAAAAGGTATTCTTAAAACTGTCAACGGACAAAACGAAATTGCCGAAACAGCAAAGCTTACTTTAGCGGCAATCGAGGGTTAAGATGATTCAGGTTAAATCCGCAAAAGAAATTGTAAAAATGATGAAGGCAGGCGAGCTTGCGGCTAAGGCTTTAGAGTTTGCAGGTCAAAATGCGGCGGCAGGTATCTCCACTTGGGAGCTGGACAGAATGGTCAACGATTTTGTGGTTTCCCACAGAGGACATTCTCCCTGCAAGGGCTACGGCGGCTTCCCGGGGCATAACTGCTTCTCGGTGAACCAGGTGCTGATCCACGGTATTCCTTCCAAGGACGTGATACTAAAGGAAGGCGATATTCTTTCCTGCGATATAGTTGCGGAATTGGACGGCTACATGGGTGACAATACCAAGACCTTCCGCATCGGAAAGGTAGACGACGAGAAGGAGCAGATACTGAACGCTACCGAGGAAGCTCTTTACAAGGGCATCGAACAGGCGGTAAAAGGCAATCGGATCGGCGATATAGGCTATGCGATCCAAAGTCATGTAGAAGGTGCAGGCTACTTTGTAGTGAAAAGGTTCATAGGACACGGTATCGGAAAGGAAATGCACGAAGACCCGGAGGTTCCCAATTTCGGACATCGGGGCAGAGGCGCAAGACTTATTCCGGGTATGACCATCGCCATTGAGCCTATGGTAAATCAGACCACCGAAAATGTTAAAATATTGGAGGACGGCTGGACAGTGCTTGAGGGCAACAACAAATTATCCGCCCACTTTGAGCACACTGTGCTTATTACCGAGGATAAGCCTGTGATATTGACGCTTACAAGCCACTGACAATTCTTTAAAGATTTAATATGGATTTTGAAAAAGGAACCGTGGTCATAAGCAAGGCGGGACGCGACAAAGGCCGTTTTATGGCGGTCATCGGCGAAGACAAGGGTTATCCCTTGGTAGCCGACGGCAAGGAGCGACCCCTTGAAAGACCGAAAAGAAAAAACCCAAAACATCTGCAAAAAACCAACCGCAAGATTGATTTGGAGCAGCTGACGGATAAAAAACTCAGAACGATTTTGAGAAGCATATGCTGAAATACTGATATTTCAGCAGCCACTTTCGAGGAAAATGATCAGTCTTGAAGCTCATTCGACTTCACTCAACATAATGTGCACAAAAAAAGGTGTATAATGTTTCAAGATATGGCTGTTCAAAGCCGAAAATTTCCTCTGTCGAAAGGAATGATCATAGTTTGTCCAAAGAAGATGTAATCGAAGTAGAAGGCATAATCCAGGAGGCGTTGCCTAACGCAATGTTTAAGGTTAAGCTTTCCAACGGCCATGATATTTTAGCCCATGTAAGCGGTAAGCTGCGTATGAATTATATCCGCATTTTACCCGGAGATAAGGTGACTATCGAAATGTCTCCTTACGATCTTTCAAAGGGCAGAATTACATGGAGAGCCAAGTAAATCCGCCTAAAGGTAAGAAAGGAAGGAATCGAAATGAAAGTAAGACCTTCGGTAAAGCCTATGTGCGACAAGTGCAAGGTGATCAAGCGCAAGGGTAGAGTTATGGTTATCTGTAAGGATCCCAAGCATAAGCAAAGACAGGGCTGAGACCCTATAATAAAGGTAAGGAATTTGTCAACGGGTGATTATTTTACCTAAAAATTGGCAAGAATTTCCATTACCGGAAAGGAAAGGTAGAAATATGGCAAGAATCGCCGGTGTGGATCTGCCCAAGGAAAAGCGTATAGAAATAGGACTTACCTATGTATACGGTATCGGCAGAAAATCCGCAAATGACATTTTGGCAGCAGCAGGCGTAAACCCCGACACCCGAGTTAAGGATCTGACCGAGGATCAGGAAGCAAAGATCCGCGAGGTTATAGATCAAAACTACCGCGTGGAGGGCGACCTTCGCCGCGAGGTTGCGCTTAACATCAAGCGTTTGGTGGAAATCAACTGCTATCGAGGAGTTCGTCACAGAAAGGGACTTCCCGTAAGAGGACAGAGAACCAAGACCAACGCAAGAACACGCAAGGGTCCCGCAAAGACAATTGCAAACAAGAAGAAGTAATAATTTACAGAAAGGAATGCAATAAATGGCAGGCAACAAAGCTAATGTTAAAAAGGCAGGACTTCGCCGCCGCGACCGTAAGAATATCGAAAACGGCTCGGCACATATCCAGTCCACTTTTAACAATACAATTGTAACTATCTCCGACCTTCAGGGCAATACCATTTCTTGGGCAAGCGCAGGCGGACTTGGCTTCAGAGGCAACAGAAAGTCCACTCCCTTCGCTGCACAGTCCGCAGCGGAAACTGCTGCCAAGGCAGCTATGGTTCACGGCTTAAAGACCGTCGAGGTATACGTAAAGGGACCCGGCGCAGGACGCGAAGCCGCTATCAGAGCGCTTTCCGCAGCAGGTCTTGAGGTTAAGATGATCAAGGACGTTACCCCCATTCCTCACAATGGATGCCGTCCCCCCAAGAGAAGAAGAGTATAGTTTAAACTGAGCGTCGTTGCTCAGCGTCGGGCGAATAAAGGCTCGATACAACATTAATAAACGGAGGAATATATAATGGCAGTAGATAGAACACCGGTGCTTAAAAGATGCAAGGCACTGGGAATAAGCCCCGCAGTTTTGGGCTACAGCAAGGAAACCACAAGAAAGGGCAACGGTAATCCCCGCAAGAAGGTTTCCGAATACGGAATGCAGCTTAAAGAAAAGCAGAAGCTGAAATTTGTTTACGGCGTTCTTGAAAAGCAGTTTCATCATTACTATCAGATGGCTATCAAGATGGAAGGCGTTGCGGGTGAAAACCTGATAAAGCTCCTTGAATCCCGTCTTGACAATGTAGTATTCAGAATGGGCATGGCTATTACCCGCCGTGAAGCAAGACAGCTTGTAGGTCACGGTCACTTTACGGTAAACGGCAAGAGAGTAGACATTCCTTCCTACAGAGTAAAGGCAGGCGATGTTGTCGCTCTTTCCGAAAGAAGCAAGAAGAGCCCCAAGTTTGCTCAGATCGCAGAAGCTACCAACGGCAGACTTATTCCCGTTTGGCTGGATATGAACAAGGAAGCTTCCAGTGCAGTTGTTAACCGTCTCCCTCAAAGAGATGAGCTCGACTTTGAGATCGAGGAACAGCTGGTAATCGAATTGTACTCCAAATAATAGCGGCTTGTCCCTGTTATTTTGGATATACAACGGATTTGGTGCGGTTATTTTTAATTTACAATCACGAATCGTAATTTAAAATTAATCGGGGCAGCAATGCCCGATATTTTCTGCCACTTGGTGTCTATTATCCGACACAAGGCGGAATCCCCTGAGCAGAACAATGAAGCGATTTGTTCATTTATGGGCAAATCATGAACAGCAGGAGGGTTACAGAATGCTTGAAAAAATTGAAAAGCCGGAAATTGAAATCGTGAAGCTTAAGCCCGACGGAAAATACGGAATGTTTTCCTTCGGACCTTTGGAATGCGGTTTCGGCAACACGCTGGGCAACAGCCTCAGACGTGTATTGCTCTCCTCTTTGCCCGGAGTTGCGGTCACAAGCGTAAAGATCGACGGGGTTCAGCACGAATTTTCCACTATCCCCGGAGTTAAGGAAGACGTGACCGAGATAATTCTTAATGTAAAAGGTTTAATAGCTAAAATGTACGGCGAATGCCCCAAGACAGTCTATATAGATGCGGAAGGCGAATGCGAGGTTTTAGCAAGCGATATTAAGACCGACAGCGAGATAGAAATTCTCGACCCCGGAATGCATATCGCTACCCTTACAGCAGGCGCAAAGCTTTATATGGAAATGACTTTTGACAGAGGAAGAGGTTACGTAAGCGCCGAAAAGAACAAGGCAAAAATGGTACAGCCCCCTATCGGCATTATAGCCGTGGACAGTATTTACACGCCTGTTCTTAAGGTAAACTACTCTGTTGAAAACACCCGCGTGGGACAGCGCACCGACTTTGACAAGCTTATAATCGAGGTTTGGACTGACGGAACCATTTCCGCAAAGGAAGCGGTAAGCTATGCGGCAAAGGTACTTTGCGAGCATTTGCAGCTTTTTGTGGAGCTTTCCGACGAGGCAAGTCAGCCCGAGCTTATGGTAGAAAAGGACGACAAGAGCAAGGACAAGATCTTAGAGATGACTATCGAGGACTTGGAGCTTTCCGTTCGTTCCTTCAACTGCTTAAAGCGCGCCAACATCAATACCGTTGACGACTTGATCTCCAAGTCTCCCGAGGAAATGATGAAGGTACGTAATTTGGGCAAGAAATCCTTTGACGAAGTAAGAGCAAAGCTCAACTCTTTGGGCTTTGACCTTGCCGAACCCGAGGAATAAGGTCGTGCCTGAAAAACGGCAGGACTTACCTAAAATTAACTCTGTACAGAAAGGAGTAAAAGCAAATGAGAAAACTGGGAAGAACCAGCGACCATAGAAAGGCTATGCTTAGAGCCATGGTAACATTCTTGCTTGAAAACGGCAAGATAGAAACCACCGTTACCAGAGCCAAGGAAGTTAGAAGCGAGGCTGAAAAGATGATCACCCTCGGAAAGAACACCGACCTTCACAGCAAGCGTCAGGTATTCTCCTACATCACAAAGGAAGAGGTCAGCAAGAAGCTGTTTGACGAAATCGCTCCCAAGTATAAGGACGTAAACGGCGGTTACACAAGGATCATCAAGATAGGACCCCGCCGCGGAGATGCGGCTGAGATGGCCATCATCGAGTTGGTTTAATTCATATCGATTAAAAAGGGCAGCTGCTGAAAAACGGCTGTCTTTTTTCGTTTTTCCGTACCGCAGTACATGAGAACAACAAAAAAGCTTGTCCGCAACTTCAAAAAACAACTTTGCTGCGGTTTAGTATTAGTTATAAAATGTTGTTAATTTAAACAGTATTTGCAGCTGATTATTGTTTGAAATGCGAATTGACAAACCGTTTGCGCTCGCATATTCGACGTTTGGTGCCAAAACGTTGACAAAAAAGTTTAAAGCGCTATAATAAAATATGGGCGACCCAACAGCTTATAGGCTATGCTATAATAAGCGACAAATATTAAAGGCGGTGTCAAATTGAAAAACAAGCTTTCCTTTATTTTAACCATACTATTTATAATATCAACATTTTCCGCCTGCTCTGCGGAGCAGGTATCCGACGGAGATACACCATCGCAAGTCCCCGAGCCTGCGGTCACCGAGGCGTTTGTGCGGAATACATCGGAATCGGCGGGGATCGCAGAGAATGCGGAGAGCGGCGGGATAAATATTGACGAGATAACCTATGCGGAGATCGACCGTTTTCTCGAAGCTCAAAAGACAAGAAATGACGAGCTTGCCATTGAATATTTCAGCTTTAAAATCGGCGATATTGACAGCGGCTTGACCGTTGTATACAGCGCCGAGCATTTTGACGCAGCGGCAGCCTTCACGGTCAGACCCTCAAACCCCGAGGAATACAAAAAGGCAAATCCCGACGGAGAAGAGGACTATTGGGGAAATATCAGATTGTTACGCTGGTTTGAGATAGAGAAAAACGGAGAGGGCTACGAGGTCACGGGTATGAAAGCGGAGGTCGGTCATGAGGCTTACCTTGCCGAGCATCTGCTGAACGCCTTTGCCGCCGATACCGTTCCGACCCCCGACGGAGGTTCGGCTGACAAAAAGGAAGCCGTAATGGCATACCGCAATAACTTCGACCGACCCGCTCTGAAATTCGACTTTGGATTTCTCCGCTATGGCTCTCCGCTTTTTCAATGCAGCATTGACGACCCCGACGCCTATGATTTCGATACCGAAAGCTTTGCTTCTCCCCTGTCTCGGGAAATTGACGACCCCGAGTTTTTTAAGGTCAAGGCGGGAGATGTGTTAAAGTGCGGGCTGACCGTAGCAAAAGCGGACTGGGACGTAGGTTATCAGAGCGGAAGCGGCGTTGAGCTTCAAGCCTCCCGCATCGAATGTAAGGGCGAGGTCGCTTGGGAGGGAATTTTGCACCGTTACACCGAGGAGGATTATATGATAGAAAAGGGCGATCTTTGCTTTTATCCCGACCCCCTTAAAAACGGCGAGATCCCCGTTATATGTGCGAAGAATTGGCTTTCCGAGGAAACGGATCTGCCCAAAGCCGACCTTGTCGCACCTGTTTGGACAGACGCAGCTTTGGAAAGCGGCGGCGGATCGATCACCGTGGGGAACTGTTTCGCTTCCGAGGATACATACGACGGTATTTTTGACAGCGGCGACACTGTGAGAGTTAAGTTGACCCTGAAAAATTTGGTGTTTGAGACCGACGAATCGGGAAGCAGAACATACGCCGAGGTAATAGGCTGCGAGAGAGCATAAAAGCTTTATTTCTGCGACAGGATTTTGCTTTTATGTAAAGAATACTGCTTCCAAAATGAAATGGCTGTCATCATGCGGAATTTGATGAATTGCGAACTGAATAGGCACATACAACTGGAGGGTAATATGTCATACAAGGTAAAAAATTTTCTGTCAATAATTTTTATCGGGGTCTCGGTACTTATGTTGTCCTCATGCCAAAATAATACCCCCGCTGAAATCTCCGACAGCAAAATATCCGATACAATAAGCTTCACAAAGGATATGGGCGAATATTCCGTAAACGTATCCCTCCCCGTCAGCCAATGCGGCGAGCTGGAGGACTATTACGATGTGGAATTTAAAGAGGATAATGTTTACATTGCCGATACAAAGGGAAATAAGGTGTCGGGCATGACGCTGAACAACCCCGCCGTGGGCGGAACGCACCCGGGACTTAAGGATTTGAACCTTAAATTTGACGTTATTGAATTGGAATCGGGAAACCTCTTTGCCGTAAGATTTCCTTATCCCCTTAAAAACGCCCCCTCCGCATATGCGCTGACCTTGTATTATTTTGACGGCGGATTTATTAATTATATCGGAGAAACGGAAAACGGCGGCGACTTCTTCCCCTTTATCACAGGCGATATACAAGCCGACGGCGACGACATTATCTTGACAGAGACGGATGCAGATGGCGTTGACTTGCAAGCCCGTTACTCCGTGGATTTTGACAAAAAGCTCCTTGTTAAGCAAAGTGAGTAAGCCGATAACAACAATAACGGCAGCTGCTTTTCAGCGGCTGCCGATTTTTATTTATTATGAAATTGCACACACATAAAAGAGAGAAAAAGCAAATCGGGTTTCAAAATCATCTGTAGGGGGTTTTAACATCGGTAAGACCAAGGATATAATCCGTGCTCACACCGTAGTATTGTGACAGCTTTATAAGCACCTCGGTGGGAATATCAAGATCGCCTCGCTCATAGTTGCTGTACACTCGTTGGCTGCAATTCAATATGACCGCCAATTCCCGCTGTTTAAGGTCAGCGTCTTCCCTTAAATCTCTTATACGTCTATAACATACGTTCATAAAGAAACTCCTCTTAATTCATTGTATAATATTTTTAAAAATCTATTGACATTTAGCGGAATATCCACTATAATATATTTAGCGGATATTCCGCTATGACATTTTATGCCTATTTAGCAGAACTATTTTATATGGAGGAAATTTCCGTCGGCTGTCGATACCAACGCTGTCGGAATATGCCATGTTATA
>JAMPBF010000033.1 GCA_023666805.1 Bacillota bacterium | reverse complement strand
CCAAGCCTCTTTTCCCTCCGAAATTTATAAGCTTGGACTTTTTCGACAGTCTGGAATATTATCAGCTTGGCTGCAAGCCGACAAAAATCAGCGTCCCCCGCATAAAAAGCAGGGGACGCTCAGCTTTAACATTAACCCGTATTAATCACAGTCAAAATTGAACACAGTTCAATCATTCATGACCCCAAATTCATACACCGTCACCTTGTGATAAACCTTTCCCTTTTTCAGCACGCAGGAAGGGAAGGAGGGCTTATTGGGACTGTCGGGACAGTACTGTGTTTCAAGACAGAAGGCGGTTTGGGGTGCGACCTCCTTTCCTCCCTTGCCGATCTCTCTGAGACCGTTGGCGGTGTACAGCTGCAAGGCGGGCATATCGGTGTAGCAGGTAAGGGTGCGCCCCGACCTTGTGTCCTCGGCATAGGCTGCTATGGGCGGCAGCTCCTCCGCTCCCTCTATGTCCTCTTTTTTGCCGTTAAGTACGAAGTTGTGGTCGTAGCCGTCAATATCCTTGCTTCTGATTGAACGCAGTTCAGTAAAATCGAAGGGAGTGCCCTTAACGCTTTTGATCTCCCCGGTAGGTATCAGTCCTTCATCGACGGGTGTATAGTTATCGGCATAAAGCTTCAGCCTTGTATCCATTACGTCGCCCTCGGAGGAAAGGTTAAAGTAGCTGTGATTGGTGAGATTCAGCACCGTGTCCTTGTCCGACTCCGCCTCGTAGGTGATGGAGAGCCTGTTCCTCTCATCAAAGCAGTAGTCCACCGTCACCGCCAGCGTACCCGGGAAGTTTTCCTCCCCGTCGGGGCTGGTATAGCCGAAAACAACGTGATTTTCCCCGCTGTTCTCGTCGTATTCCGAAGCAATCAGCTCCCACACCCGCTTGTTATATCCCACTGAGCCGCCGTGAAGGGTATTTTCTCCGTCATTCTTAAACAGCTTGTATTGAACACCGTTCAATGTAAATTCCCCGTTGGCGATCCTATTGGCAAATCTGCCTACGACAGCCCCTTGGGAGGCTGTTCCTTCAATAAAGCCCTCCACATTGTCGTAGCCCAATACCACATCGCCTAAATTTCCGTCTCTGTCAGGCACCTTTACGCTCATGACAGCGGCGCTGTAGTTGGTAAATACCACCTCGGCGCCCTTACTGTTAACGGCGGTCACCGTCCAAAGCTTATAGCCGTTGTGAAAACCCGCTTCCTGTTTTTTGATCATGGTCTTGTCCTCTTTCGTGAAATTTTGGATTTATTGCATTAGGGCTATCCGAAAGGCGGCAGCTTGTGTAATTGCCGCCTCGGATACTCCCTAAAAATTTTTGGCATTGACTTTAATTTACCGCAAAATAATACTGCTTCCCGTTTAAAACAGTAAGGGGGACTGTATTCACAAAATCATGCGCTTGATAAAGCGTTAGAATCTGAAGTACAAAAACGGGTGATTGGTGCTGTTTACCAGCATAATGCTTGCCACCGTCAATATCACCGCATTGCAGACGGTTTCAAACATGCCGTTGACCATAAGCCCCGCTGATTTTTCCGAGATCAGCTTTTTGATCTTGGGTATGATTGGCATGCTGAAAAATACGGCGGCGGCGATAAGGAAAATGTTGTTCATGAAGGAGGTCTTGACGGTAATATCTATAAAGCTGTTCCCGTTCAGACCCACCAAGGACTTGAAGAAATTGCCCAAGCTGTTCAGATCCTCAAAGTGGAATATGCCGAAGCCCACTGCGATAACCGTCAGGCTGTAGATATGTGCAAGCAGCTTCGGCATTTTTTTCATTTTCTTATTGCCGATCTTCCGCTCGATAAATATAAACATTCCGAAATACAAGCCCCACAGGATATAGTTCCAGCTTGCTCCGTGCCAAAGCCCGGTGCAGAACCACACCAAGAACAGGCTCAAATACTGTCTGCGCTTGCCGAAGATAGGCACGTACAGCAGATAGTCTCTAAAGAACGAGCCCAGCGAAATATGCCACCTTTGCCAAAATTCCGTTATATTTTTGCAGATAAACGGGTAGTTAAAGTTTTCGTTAAAGTGAAAGCCGAAAATTCGTCCCAAGCCTATCGCCATATCCGAGTAGCCCGAAAAGTCAAAGTAATACCACAGGCTGATAAGGATCACGCCGTACCAGGTGCCGACCACGGAGATCGACGAAATGTCGGTATAGCCCGCCTGCGCCGTGCCGAAAACGGAGGTGACGATAGTGCTTATATTGTCGGCAATGATGACCTTTTTGCCCAAACCGACAACAAATCTCGTGATGCCCTCGCTGGCGTCGGCAAGAGAGGTGCGGCGGCAGTCTATCTCCTTTTCGATAACTCCGTATCTTACAATGGGACCTGCCACAAGCTGAGGGAAAAGGGAAACGTACATCAGGAATTTGAGAGGATTTTTCTGCACCTTGACCTTGCCCCAATATGCGTCCAAAATATAGGAGATGATTTGAAAGGTGTAAAAGCTGATCCCGATAGGCAGCGCAATATCGGGTTTAGGAACAGTAAACGGCAGAATGCTGTTTAAATTATCCACAACAAAGCCGGTGTACTTAAATGCGGCGAGAAGACCGAGGCTGACGATCAGCGAAAGTATAACGCCCAATTTGGCGTATTTGGTATCTCGGAATTTGTCTATCAGCAGTCCGCAGCAATAATTGGCGGCAACGCTTATCAGCATTATAACAATGCACACCGGCTCTCCCCATGCGTAGAAGACCAGTGAAAAAACGATCAGCACGGCATTTTTCCAGCGTATATTCTTGCTTGCAAAATACAGCAGCATACACAGCGGCAAAAATGCGTACATAAAGAATAAATTTGAAAAAACCATTGTACAAGCTTTCCTTTGTTTTAATATCTATACATTTAACGAAAAATATTCCGAGATCTCACACCGTTTTGCGGCAAACGCCAAATCCTTTTCGGCGCTGATTGTCTGATTATAATTATATTATAAAATTGACCCAATTGCAATACCTTTTTATTGACAATGCCGCAAAATTTGTATATAATACTAATAACCGTTTAAAAAACGGATAAATCCGTTTTTTAATGCCCTGCCGCTTTCGCAGCAGGGTGAGGGAGCAAAGCTCCCTCGGTTATGGCATTGAACCTTAAATAACCGCCGCCTGCGGCGGTCCTTCGGCTTTGCCGAAGGATTTGAATTGTGGATTTTATCCACAATTCAAACGGTTATTAGTATAATACGGTTAACAGCCTTGAAAGGAAGACGAAAATGACTATCAGAGAAATGCAGGACAGGATCCTGAAGCTGAAACGGGAAAAGGATTTTTGTATCTTAGCCCACAGCTATATCAAAAGGGAGATCATCGAGATCGCAGATATTGTGGGAGACAGCTTTAAATTGAGCCAAGACGTTTGCAGCGCTCCGCAGAAAAATATCCTCTTTTGCGGGGTGCATTTTATGGCAGAGACCGCAAAAATGCTGAATATGGACAAGAAGGTGTATCTTGCCAACGGTCTTGCAGGCTGTCCCATGGCGGAGCAAATGGATCCTGCAATGCTTAAATATATGAAGGAGAAAGAGCCCGACCGCAAGGTGGTGGCTTACATCAACACCACCGCAGCGCTGAAGACCTACTGCGACGTTTGCGTTACCAGCTCCTCCGCCGTTCGGATAGTGAAAAAAACGGAGGGGGACAAGCTGCTGTTTATACCCGACTGCAATTTGGGCGCTTACGTAAAGGAGCAGGTGCCCGAAAAGGACATTAAGCTTGTACAGGGCGGCT
Source organism: Bacillota bacterium (assembly GCA_023666805.1). Taxonomy (GTDB): domain Bacteria; phylum Bacillota; class Clostridia; order Oscillospirales; family Ruminococcaceae; genus Ruminiclostridium_E. The sequence goes on along the minus strand of JAMPBF010000033.1, from coordinate 13,817 downwards.
GCCCGATCCATGCCTCGGTAACCGGCGAGGAGGCGGCGGAGGCTAAAAAGCGTCACCCCAAGGCGCTTCTTTTGGTACACCCCGAATGCGTTCCCGCCGTTGTGGAGCAAGCCGATTACGTAGGCTCCACCTCGGGGATCATAGCCTTTGCCAAAAGCTCGGACAATAAGCAGTTTATTATAGGCACCGAGCTTGAAATAGCGGAAACTCTTCAGTACGAGTGCCCCGACAAGGAATTTTTCCCGCTTTCCAAAAAGCTGATCTGTCCCAACATGAAAATCACCACTTTGGTAGATGTGTTGAACACCCTCGAGGCTCCCGAAAAGGGCTTTGAGATCAAGATGACGCAGGCGGAGGCGGAGCAAGCCAAAAAGTGCATTGACGAAATGCTGCGCTTGGGCTGATTAATATTTTGAGTATTTGAGGCGGCTGAAAATTCAGCCGCCTCAGCTTGTCGAAAAACCTCCCTGCGGTCGGTTTTCCGCCAAGTTTATGACTTGATTATGACTTAGTATAAAGTGTTTTCAGCAAATTCCCGATAACGCTTATATCCTCCGAGGCGGCAATATAGTCGTCGTACCTTACCTTGCAGTAGATTTCCACCGCCTGCTCCAAATAGGGGCTTTCGGTAAGGGCTTTGCCCTTCTCCAAATGTATTCTTGTGGTTTCCCCCCTGCTTACCTGCTCGGAGGCTTCGCCGATAAAAATCATAAAGGCTTTGTAGCCCAATCTGTATTTTAAAGTGCTGTCCTTTTCCTTTTTAAACGCCCGTACCGCTTTTTTAAAGCTGCTTTTTTCAAACTCTCTCCTGTCGCTTGCCTGATAAATATCCGTGTATTGATAGTTTTCCTCCGTCTCGGCTTTTCTGCCGAGCTTTTGCATAATATTGCGGAACAGCCTTTTTGCGCCTTTTATCATGGGCTTCAGCAGGCAGATGAACAGTATTGCCAAAATTACCGCCGTAATGATCTGACCTATAAGATTGTCGCCCTCCAAGGCGGGATCGGCGTTTACAATCCCCCCCTGCTGGGGGTCAAATTCGTAATTGCCCTCGGATTTCGGGATAAGGCTCAAAAGGTACAGGAAAAATCTGACAATTGCCTTAGAACCCTCCCACAGCAGATCAGCCCCGAAGCTTGCAAAGAAAAACAGGAAAAGCAAGACGCCCGAAAAGATCAGCGTGGTCTTAACATTAAAGCGCTTGGAGGCAGCGGACAAAATACCGCTGTCGCTTTTTCCTCTCAGGGATATTCGCTTCAGCTGTCTGCCGTTGATTATCAGCGCTCCCAAAACCGTTACGGCGGCGGTGGTAATAAGTATTGCATTCCTGCCGCCATGAAGCTCCTCTTCAAAAGCGCCGCAAAGGGGAAACAAAATCGCCGCCTCTGCGCAGTAAATGCCCAGCGCCACATAGGGCACGGGGTCTTGTCCCGCTCCTATCCTGTATCCGAACCAATACCAAAAGCACAGAGCCATAGGCATAAAAAGCGCCGAAAGGCTTTCCGAATTAATTCGGGAAAACAGTATCTCGTAGGCTGTCACCAGCCCGATCCCGCCGAGGATAAAGCCGATCCTGACCAAATAAACGCCTTTTTTGCCCGCTTTTTTCAGCAGGAAGCCGAAAAGCTGTCCCAAAAGCCAAGCCGCCGCCCCGCAGCATAGGAATATCAAAGCCCTCTGCCACCGGAAAAAGCCGCAGCTGCACACGGTGCTTGTGATCAACAAGGGAAGCGGTATAAGGACAGCCGCAAAAATTGCGACGCCCCGATCTCTGTTTGCGGTAATGCTTTTTTCCTTCCGCAAAGCTGCGCTCATATGCCGACCGCCCCCTTCCTCGTGATCTGTACGAAGAAATCGGCGTCGGAATTATTTTTTGGCGAGTAAACAAACACTCCCTGTCCCGCTTTTCTTTTTTCGTTTAAAAAATCCGCCGTTTCCTGAGAAAGAGATGGCGTTATCAAGATCAAATCGGTATACTCCTCCAAGGGGAGCCTTTTCATAAAATTGAACAGTGTACAGTCGCAATCGATCCGAAGCCTTGCCAGTCTTCTCAAAAGCTCCAGCCGATACGCTTCTCCCGTCCTTGCTGCGGGAGGGGGATTGTGGGTGCTTTCGGGAAGATTTACCGCCAAGGCATATTCGCCCTTTATTTTAACACACTCCTCTATTGCAAAGGCAGCCGCCTTTATCAGCACCTCGCATACCGAATTGGAATCGGGTGCGACTATGTCGTCCCGCTTTTGAAAATTCAGCATGATAAGAGCCTTGGAACAGGTGGTAAAATCCTTATTTAAAGCCATAAGCCTTCCCGCTCTTGCGGTGCCGTTCCAAAAAACGGTATTCATAGGCTCTCTGCCCGAATATTCGTGTGCGCCGCTGATCAAAAAGGGATCTTCACAGATAAACCGCCTGACCTGAATATCTCCGCTGAGCATTTTGCTGTTGGGATAAAAATCCTCGGCGGAAAGAGGAGACGGCAGCACCGTCAGCTTTTCTCTGTTTTCGGTGAAAAGGGTGAAATGTCCGATGCCGAACAGATCTCCGCCGTAAAGAGAGGTGGAGCCTATCTCAAAAGCGCCCCTTTGGGTGCATTTTATCCGTCTTGTCCTTGTGCAGCGCTCGTTGCCCTTTAAGGAAAAAATGCTGGGTATATAGCACAAGTCCTCCTTGCTGGATCTTGCGCCGACGCCGAAGTCAATGCTGCTGGGGGCGATTATTTCGGATTTGACGAAGGGCAAGGGCAGAGCCTTTGCGTTGTTTAATTCCTCGGTGAGAGCTACGCTGTCGCCCTCGAAAACCTCCTGCCGCTCCAGCTTGGCGGTATAGGACAGATTTTTGCCGCCCGTCTTTGTGTAAAGCATGGCTTCCACCGCTGCCGCTGCGCCGATAAGGATCAAAATCACAATAATTTCCATAATTATACCTGCTCGGTAGGCACGGGGGTTTTGCCGATAATATCGTCGATAGCCTTTTCGCCCGTTATGCCTCTGCAAATCAGGCGGTGGGGAACGGCGTACCTTGCCGCCCGCTGAACATGGTCGGGGGTGACGAAGTCTTTGCCCTCTATGGCGGCAAAGGCTTGGGACAAACGCCTTACCGCTATCATTCCTCTTGTGCTGACGCCTAATTTTATATCGGGGCTGTTTCTTGTGGCAATGCCTATATCCAGTATATAACCGTTTACCGTATCGTTGACGGTTATCTCCGAAGCCTGCCTTTGCATTTCGGGAAGCCGGGAGCCGTCCGCTACAGCCTGTAGACCGTCTATAGGGTGGGTAAAGCCGATCCCCTTCAAAATTTTGTCCTCATCGTTTCTTTCCGCATAGCCGAGGGAGATCTTGACCAAAAATCTGTCCAGCTGCGCCTCCGGCAGAGGGAAGGTGCCTGCGTTTTCCACGGGATTTTGGGTGGCGATAACAATAAATGGCGGCTCCAATTTCAGCATATCCCCGTCAATGGTCACCTGCTTTTCCTCCATGCATTCCAGCAGTGCGGATTGAGTACGGGGCGTTGCGCGGTTGATCTCGTCCGCCAAAAGTATGTTGGTGAAAACGGGTCCTTTTCTAAGCTCGAAGACCTGCTCCTTCATATTAAAGTAGTGTATTCCCGTAATGTCCGAGGGCAGAAGGTCGGGAGTAAGCTGTATCCGCTTGAAATCACAGCCGATGCTTTTAGCCAGTGCCTTTGCCAGCACGGTTTTGCCCGTCCCCGGCACGTCCTCCAGCAGAATGTTGCCTCCTGCCAAAACGGCGGCGATGGCAGCGGTGATCTTAACGTCCTTGCCTTTTATCACCTTTCCGATGTTCTCGGATATTTTTTGCGCATATTCTTTGCAGTTCATAGTTTTTTCCTTTCATATTCGGATTTTCCTCTGCCGAACAAAATTATTCTTGTGATCAGCCGCATCGGGTTTTTCATATCGCCCAAAACCGTTTTGGTCAGCTTCTTTGTAAAGATATAAAGCTGCTTCTGCTCCTCCTCTGTAAATTCGGGGGAGGCGTCGAACTCCTCTCTCTCAAACAGGGGGATAGTGTTTTTCAGCATACCGCCAAGCTTTAATGCGTCGTCCGCTCTTGTGCCGAATTCCTCGGGCGTTTCGCCGTTTTTGCGGGTTATTCCCTTGATCTTCATCAGTCTTAGGGACAGATTGAGCATTTTTCTTGCCGCCTTTGCACCCTCGCCGTTCTTAAAGAACTTAAACAACGCCTTTTCCTTTCGGCTGAGAGCTTTAAGTCCGCTTCTTACGGCAAGTACGGCGGCGATCACCGCAGCTATAGAGCCTAAAATGATCAGGATCGTTTTTAAGGCGGTGTAATCCACCGGCTTATCTTCTTCCTCCGCCGCAGAGGAGAAGGCAGGAGAATCGCCGCTTTGCGCTGTCGATATTTCTGCGGAAGCCGCAGTGGTGGTTTCGCCCGAAACGGAGGTGGTGGTGACCTCGGTTCCGGATTCGGCTGCGGAGGTCTGCGTCGAAGTAACGGCAATGATGGGTTCCGCTGCGGGATCGTAGTTCATATAGCTTGAAGGGGTCGGGTCGTAGGGCAGCCAACCCACTTGATCGAAATACACCTCTACCCAAGCGTGAAGATCCTTGCCCGCCAAGGTGTATTTAAAGCCTCCGTCCGTTTCCTGATACGGCTTTCCCTCTCCTACGGTAAAGCCTGTAACATATCTTGCGGGAATGCCCAAGTATCTTAAAGCAAGGCACATGGTGGAAGCGTACATTGCGCAGTGACCTGCCTTTGTTTCCGTTATAAATGTGCCTATTGCGCTTTTGCCGTCTTTAAAATTATCGGCGGTAAGCGAGTACCTAAAGCCGCCGTAGGCGGATAAATAGTTGCTGACGATCTCGGCGATCTCGGTCTCGGTGTAATCGCTTCTTATGCCTTCCGCATTGATGTATTCACCGCCCGCCAAGGTGCCGTTGAAGCAGTCCAGCAGGAAGCGAAGCATATAAGGCGCTTCGTCCTCGGGCACGTCCGTGTAGTAGCTGTTAACAAAATCGGTGTAGGAGCCGGCATAGTTCGCATAATCCTGCACGGACAGCCCGTTGAGGTAGGAAATACTGTCGGGATCCGCCTCTTCGACTGCGCTCACAAGCTCCTGTGCCGCAAGCCCGTTCTTGGGATAAAGCACCGCCGTTTCCATGGAATTTATCTTGCCCCTGTCCGCCAAAGCCACAAAGTCGCCTTTGGCGGTAAAGTCTTTATTGTCTCTGAAGTTGTAAATAAAAGGCGTTCCGGGGAAGAGCACGGTATTCATTTTCGTAAGGTAGTTTATCTTTACCGTCTGCGAGCCGACAACGCTGTCGGGATTGCTGCCGTAAAGGGAGGATCTTGCGTTTAAAAGCATGAGCTCCGGTATGTAGCTTTGGAAGAGCAGCTCCACCGGATCGGTGGATCCGTTTTTTTGGTAATAAATTTTTGAAAAATCGGTTTTGGAGATCGATTCCCAATTTTTGCCGTCAAATTTACAGCATATATCGCCCTTTAAATAAAGCTTGTCCGTGTTTTGGGCGATCACCTCCAGCACGGGCTTGGTGCGCTTTGAACCGTTATCGTGCTCGATGCTGTTGGAAATGCTTACATTGCCGCCGTCGGCCGAAAAATACCCCGAAAAGGTGCTGCCGCCGAAACCGAGGCTCGGGAAAATGTCAATTCCCCACCCGTCCATGCTTTGAAAGCTTTCGGTGACTTTCTTTATCACCTCTTCAAATTTCAGCGAATCACTTGTGGGAAAAGCGGAGGCGGTTATCGAGACCGTCAGTAAGGCAATGACCGCCGTCATAAATGCGTCTTGAAAATATCTGCCGTAGCTGAAGCTGTCCTCCTTAAGCCGATTTTTCAAGGAAAGCTTTTTGTTGAGCCTTCGATATTCGCCGTCCATGGCATAGGTGTTTACCGGTCCGCCCACCATGAGCAGCGAATTTAGGTGGAGAGAGGAGGACATGACCCACAGACCCAAGCATCCCGCAGCAAAAACAGCCAAGGAAAAATGATAGCCCGCACTTAGGGATAAAAAGGAGGGCACTAACATGATCGAACCGAACGCCAAAGCTCCCTCAAGGTGACATCGGTGATAAAAGGAATAAGCGCAGATTATGCCGAAGACGATGCACAGAAGGATCATAAACGGTCCCGAATCGGGATCCTTGCAGTTTGCAGTCAGCACCGAGGTGTCCACTATTTTTCCGTTGGAGGCGATCAGCACCTGATAAATAAACTGTTCGCCCGATTCATAGAGATTTCCCCGAAAGAATAAGCCGATGATCCCGCAAGCGCCCGCCGTGAACAAATTGACATAAAGCTGCCTGTACAGATTAAGCAGCACAAAATACGCCAGGGAAGCGATCCCTGCCGCCAGCGCCGCCAAAAAAGCCATATCGGGCAGCTTTAATTCGGTTGTGAAATAATAAGCCCCTGCGCCGCTTGTAACGGCGATAAGGATAGCCTTTGCCGAGAAAATTCGGAAATAGCTTCTGCTTTTCCTGAAGTACGGGAAGTTGTACACGGCAAAGGAGGGCTGTAATTTCGTTTTCTTCTTCATTTGCTCTCCATGTTTTGGGATCTTGCTCCCCCGTCAGCCGTCCGATCTTCGCTTGCCCGATTACTGAAGGGACGCAGCGCAAAATTCTTCGGGATCTGATGGGCGGAGCGATAAGCTTGATTTGCAGCTGCGGTATTCTTCGGCTTTGCCGCAAATTAAGCCTTATATATTTTCTTTACTGCGGCGGGTATTTCCGCCGAGGGATTTTCCGGATCTATGACGGCAAAGCGCACGCCGCTTAGGTTTTCAATGTATTTTCTGACGTTTTCCTCGGGTCGCCCCACTATAATAAGGGCAAATTCGGACAGGGCTCTCAGCTCCTCCGCAAGCTTTGCGATGCTCATATCCCTGCAGTGGGTGATGAGCACTGCGCCCTTTCCGCTGTTGTTCAGGAAAACGCTTTTTGCCTCGTCCGCAAATTCGGGCTTGCCGCTGTAGGTTTTTATTCCCGCAGCGATCTCCACTGCGGTGTAAATTTGCTCCAAGCTGCCTGCGGGCAGGAGGGTTCTTTTCTTTTCCTTTCCGTCAAAGTAAGAGATGTAGGTTTTTCTGTCGTTTTTTATGTTGTAGAATGCGACAGCCAAAGCCGTTTCAAGAATACCGTCGCTGTAAAGCGCATTGGTTCGGTCCGCCGCTCCGAAAACGGGGGGACGGGTCTTATTGCCTCTGCGTTCGTTTTCTTTCTTTTTGGGGGGATTTATGCGGTTTTTACTGCCGCCGTTTTCTTTTTTTTCGGCAGGCTCCTGAGTGCGGGGAATAGAAATAACATTGCCGGTATCGCAGATGATTATGTTTTCCACGGTGTGGCTTTGCGCCGACTGCCATATCATATAGTCCTCCTGCTTTGAGGACAGCTTCCAGTGGATCTTTCTCACGTCGTCTCCGTCGGCGTATTTTCGGATAAAGCTGCGCTCGCTTCCCAAGGCGGTGGCGAGCTGCACCTGGGATTCCTCGTCGGAGGACACCGACAGCGGCTCTGCCGCATCGGTATCGTAAAGCTTAGGCATGATCAGTATTTTTTTGGTGATATTCAGCTTTTTGCCGATCCGAAAGAGCTTGAAATAATCGTAAAAAAACACCTTGTCCAAGGTACATTCGTATTCGCCTCGAAACTCGGCTCCGTAGGTAAGGTAAAGATTCTTTTTCTGAAACGGGCACAGGGAGAAAATAAGCCTGGCCTCTCTTTTGTCCAAGGTGCCCGGCATCAGTGCGGTGATAAGGACGTTGGAGCAGGGAATAACGAACCGATTAAGTACGGTTATGCGGAATTTAAGGTTATCTCCCCTTTCCGCCTTTTGAAGAGAGCCGTCAAAGCTAAGCTGAAAGGCAAACCGCTGTATCAGCGTAAGCAGCAGGGAAATAACGGGCATTATCAGCAGCGAGAGAAAAACCACCGATGACAAATGTCCTGCGTAGACCTGAGAAAACACAGCGCCGCAAAGCAGCAGAAGAATGTAGCCTAAACGGTATGCCGCCATTTTATTCCTGTACCTTTCCGAAGGGGTGCATAATGCTGTTTTTCACGTCCTCCAATACGTTTTTGGCAGTTATTCCCTTTATCTTCGCCTCTTGCCTGATGTGTATCCTATGACCTAAAACGTAAGGTATGAGAGAGGAAACGTCCTCGGGAACAACATAAGTCCTGCCGGAGATCAGCGCCAAAGCCTGTGAACAGCGCATAAGCGCCAGCGAGGCTCTCGGACTTGCCCCTAACAGCACCGCAGGGTGATTTCTTGTGGCGGAGGTGAAGCTGACTATATACTGAGCGATCCTTGAATCCACCGTGACCTGTCCCGTAAGCTGCGAATACTGCTCCAGCTCCTCCGCAGTGCATACGGCTTTCACGTCGTCCATAGGCTCGTTGCCTATTTTTCCCGCCAAGATCTTCAGCTCCTCGGCAGTGGAGGGGTAACCCATGCTGACCTTTATCATAAAACGATCCAGCTGCGCCTCCGGCAGAGGAAAGGTTCCCACAAAGCCCAGCTCGTTTTGGGTGGCGATAACTATAAAGGGACGGGGAAGACGGTAGGTATGTCCGTCAACGGTCACGTTCCTTTCCTCCATCGCCTCTAAAAGCGCAGATTGGGTTTTGGGCGAGGTGCGGTTTATTTCGTCCGCCAGCAGAATGTTGGTCATTGCCATTCCCGGGCGAAATTCAAACTGATTGCTCTCCTTGTTAAAAAGGTTAAAGCCCGTAATGTCCGAGGCGGTAACGTCGGGAGTAAACTGCGCCCGCTTGAATTTCAGTCCGGTGGATCTGCCGAGGGCGGTCGCCAAAGTGGTTTTTCCCGTTCCCGGCACGTCCTCGATCATAACGTGACCTCCCGCCAAAAGGGCTACCACCAAAAGAGTGATAACGTTCCGCTTGCCTATTATTACCTTTTCTATTTCATCGATGGTCGCATTTAATTTTGAATAAACTTGGCTGCTGCTGATTTCCATTCCTGCATTTTCTCCGTTCTTTATGTAATAGAGATCGATTTACCATAAAAGTATACCACATTTACATAAGAAAATCAAGAAAATTGGTAAATTGTAACCAAATTGTAACAAATTGCAATAAATTGCGGGCAGTCACCTTATGCCGCACTTGGCATAAAATATATTACTCCCAATAAAAACTTACACAAAAAACCGTTTGGATTGCGGACAAATACGCAGTTCAAATCCTTCCTTTACCGAAGGTGCGCCGATAGGCGCAGGCTATTGGTATTTAAAATTGCAGAAAGGAAACAGATATGCATAATATGCAAAATGAAAAAAACTGCTCCTGCCAAATGTGGCAGAGAGACAGATTGGGCTATGCCTATGTGCCTGTGCAGCAGGGGATCGGGAAGGTATACTCTCCCCAAAAGGCACTTTGCGAGGGCACGATTTTTCCCGAGCTGAATATCACCATCGGCGAGTATGAAAGGGGGCTTTTCAATGGAAAATAATCAAACCTGCTGCAAGCTGCTTCAGGGCGTTGACGAGGCGTCGTTCTTTATGCAGGACTTAAAGCTTTATTTGGATACTCATCCCAACGACAGCGTTGCGATAGATATGTTCAGAGAAGCCTGCCGCCAGTACAAGACCTGTAAGGAAGCCTTTGAATGCAACTGCTATCCCTTGACCTCCTGCGGCGGCAGGGACGACAATAATTGGGACTGGCTTAAGGGCGCATGGCCGCCGGAAAGGATATAGTATGTTTATATTTGAAAAAAGAACGCAAATCCCCGTTAAAATCAGCAACAAAAATCCCAAGCTCGCAGGCATAATCCTCAGCCAGTACGGCGGCCCCGACGGAGAGCTGGCAGCATCGCTGCGCTATCTTTCCCAAAGGTTCACCATGCCCGACAATATGGGGATAGGCTTGCTGACGGATATAGGCACGGAGGAATTGGCGCATTTGGAGATAGTAGGCTCCATAGTCTCTCAGCTCACCTCGGGCGAGGGCGCCAAGTCCTTTGACAAATACGGCGTCGGCGACTACTACGTAGACCGTTCCAATGCGGTATACCCCCAAAACGCCGCAGGCGTTCCCTTCACCGCCGCATACATCGCCAGCAAGGGCGATCCCATTGCGGATCTGGTAGAGGATCTTGCAGCGGAGCAAAAGGCGAGAGCGACCTACGACAACATTTTGAGACTTTCCGACGACCCCGATGTAAATAACGTTATACGGTTCCTGAGAGCGAGAGAGGTCGTGCATTTTCAGAGATTCGGCGAGCTGCTTGACGCTTACCAGTCGAAAATACCGATGCAGAACAATTGTTGAGCATAAAAGATCTGATCAAGCCGAATCGGGCAGAGCCTTGCTCTGCCCGATTCGGCTTGATCGTCATTTAAAGGAAAACCCCGTTAATTCCGAAGCTCTTAAAATACGACTTGTTCAATAGGCTGAACAGAGCAAGAACAACGGACTTGCCTATCCCTCACCCTCCGCCGAAAGCGCAAAACGCCTCTGCAAAAGCAAAAGCTTCGCTCACGATAAACAAACTCCTTCGCAATACATAACGACCCCTTTTCCCTGCTTCGGGTGGATATGATCCGACAGGTAGACGCTTTGGGAAAATCTTGAAAGCTTGCTTTGTATATAAGGGTTGGCGTTTATATAATAAAGAGAGCTGCCGCTGCAAAATGCTTCAAGGGCTTCCGAGTACTCTTGATTTAAAGCGGTTTTCTGCTCGTAGGTCATGCTGCACACCGTATCTCCGTCGGAGGAATACCAGGGAGCGATAAATATAAGCTCCGCAGAGGGCGACTTTGACAAAAGAATGTCCTTTAGCTCCTCGGCGCACTTTACAAAATCCTCGGAGGTCATGGCGCAGACGGAGGCGTCCCGATAGCGCACGTCGTTAGTGCCGACGGCGATAACATACAGATCCGCAGCGGGAATTTGGGCTTCGTTGTCTATTATATATCCTATAGTGCAGCCGCCCTTGGAAAAGTTGTAAAAATCCTTTTCCGAAAAATGCTCCTCCAACGGCTCATACCACGGACAGCCGCCGTTTTTCGTGCCCTCCGTAACACTGTCGCCTATAAAGCAAACGCTGTCGGCGGCGGCAAGCCTGCTGCAAAGGATACCGCTTTTCATTTCCTCGGTAAGCTGCAAGCCCGAGGCTTTCTGCCGCAAAAATCCCTCGCTGTCAAACAGGTAGCTTTTTGTAACGGCGGAAATATCGGGGCTGCAGCCCAGCATAACGCTTGTCACGACCAAGTGGGCTTCTTTTGCCCGTTGATAATCGTCGGTGCTGAGCTGTTTTCTCAGCGCCTCGTTGTATTCTGTCTCGTAGATCGGCAGGGCGCGGTAATTGCCCTCCAAGGGGGATTGGGTGTATAGGGGAACGATGCCTCCGCCGATGATTTCCTTGGTATCGGGGCTTATATACACCTCCACAAGTGCGCTGGCGTCGCCTTGATTTTCTCGGTATAAATTGGCGAAATTGCCGGGGCAGTAAGCGGTGAATACGTTTTTGCCGCCGTATTCCTCGATGTAAACGGGCTGAACCGCATGAGCGTGGTCGCCTAAAATTATGTCCGCTCCGCAGTCCTTGAATATTTTGAACCAGACCTCCTGCTCGGCGTCGCTTCGGTTTGAAAACTGCGTGCCGATATGAGGCAGCACTATTATCAGATCGGGATCCAGCGCCTTCGCTTCGTCGAAATCCCTTTCCACCTCTTCCTTCAGAGCTTCAAACAGCTCGCCCTCCGTGCCGCTTATCACCGAGGTCAAATAGGAGAACGCACCTTTGGCAAGAAATTCGGTGTCCGTATAATTTGAGCCGTAGGTATAGGAAAGCACCGCTATTTTTATGCCGTCCTTTTCCACCGTTTTTATGCGCTCTTTTTCCTTTTCCTCCGGGCTTCGGTAAGAGCCTGTGTGGTCAAGCCCTATGCTGTCAAGCACGTCGAGCGTTCTTGCTTCGCCCTCCAGCCAGCGGTCCAAAAGGTGATTGTTGGCTGTGGTCACCAGGTCGAAGCCCGCATTCTTTACCGCCGAGGCAAATTCGTCGGGGAAGTTGAGATAGAGCATCTTTCCGTCGTCAAAATTGCCTGTGGTGTAGCCTGCCTCCTTTCCCGCCATGGGTCCCTCAAAAACCCCGATAGCAAGATCCGCCGATGCTATATAATCCCTTGCGTACTCAAACACGTCGGTAAAGTCGTAGCTGTCGGTATCCTCCCTGTAAGCCGATTTCACCTGATCCTCCAGCAAAAGCAGGTCGCCCGCAAAGGTGATCTTAAAGGCGCTGTCAAAATCCGCCTGCTGCCGGGGGGTTATTATGCGGTAAAATTCGTCCTCGGTCACATTTTCCTCTGGGGTGATTTCCGAGGAGGCGGGGTAAAGCTTGGCGTACTCCTTGGACACTGCCGACACGGCAAAGCCCAATGCCACCGCAGCCGCCAAAAGCTTGACGGCTCTTTTTTCCGCCGACTTCTTCTCCCTTTGGGTGAAGATCTCGGCTCCTGCCTGCGCTAACCTGTTCATTGCTTTTCCGACGGGCTCGCTGCCCAGCACTGCGCAGCATATGACCGTCATGGCGGCAGAGAGCAGGATGACAAGCCAAACGGGCTTTCCCCTCAAAAGCCTTTCCGCTTCCAATGTTACGGGACGGTGAAAAATAAATATCCACAGAGAATTTCTGCCGACCGTTGTAAGGAACGGCAGCTTTTTGTCGGGAACGATATTTCTCAGGGCAAATATCATCAAAAAGCCCACGATAAAAAGCCCGAGCCTTCCGTAAACGTCAAGTCCGCCGACATATCCGCTCATCAGCAGCGCATCGTCGCTGTATCTGAAAAGCCCGATAAAGATCCATGCAAGCCCACCGCCTGCCGCAAGGGCGCCGACGCCTGCCGCCAAGCGCTTCGGCAGCGGTCTGTTCAAAAGCTCTCGGTTTTTTTCTTCGGTAAGGAGATAGCCTGCCATATAGTATGGGTAGAAGGCTATTGTTCTCGCTATGGCAAAGCTGTTGTCGATTCCCTCGAAAAATCCCGCAAATATCGCCGCAGCAAAAAGAACGGCTTGAATATAGGGAAACTGCGCAATTCTGTGAGCCGTAAGCCGCCAAGCCGTCAGCGCCAGCAAATACCAATAGGAATACAAGGGCTCCGTAACCGAGCCGAAGCCGTAAATAAAGCCCGTTATGCTGTTGAAAATAAAGTACAAAAAAATCAGCCTGATAATCGCCTCAAAGCTGCGGGATTTTTCGCTTTTGCCGAAAAATCCGGACACAAATGCGAAGGCGGGCATGTGGAAGGTGTATATCATATCCACAAGGTTGTTTATCGCAGTATAGGTTTGCAGCTGATAAACAAAATGCGCAAAAACCACCAAAAGTATCAGCAGACCCTTTATGTTGTCCCAATAGCAGCTCCTGACCGCACCTTGATATGTAAACAGGCTTTTGATTTTTTTTCGATCCAAGTTTATTGTTACCTTTCATTTTTCATTGCTTCATTACAAGTATTTTATCATATTTTTTTATGAAAGGCAATACCCGAGGGAATTTATCCGGCAAGCTCGCTAAGCTGCTCCGAAAGAAGTCTGATGTCCTTTACCAAATTGCTGAGAGATTCTATATCCCTGCTGTTTTGCCCGATGGTTTCGGAAACCGAGATAACGGCTGTGTAATTGTTGGAAATATTCTCGCTGACGTCGGCAAGGCGGTTGGTGACCTGATCGCTGCTTTGAGCCACGTGTGAAATGATCTCGGTTATGCAGCCCATATTTTCGGATATTTCGCTGTTGGAACGGCTGAGCTTGTCCGCAGAGCTTTTGATAAGCTCCA
>JAMPBF010000032.1 GCA_023666805.1 Bacillota bacterium | reverse complement strand
GGGTGATCAGGTAGTAAGCGGTGGAAAAGCCCGTTCCGTAATCGTCCATGGAAAAGCTGCAGCCCTCCTTCAGCAGTGCGTTCATATTTTGCAGCAGCATTTCCTTATTTTCGGAATCGGCGGTCTCGGTGATCTCAAAGTTTATCATTTCGGGCTTTACGCCGTATTCCTTCATGATCTCCGTCAGCTTTTCGGCAAGCTGTTCCTGTATACACTGCACGGTGGACAAATTCACCTCGATGTAGTCTGCACCCAAGGCGGTTATGTCGTTCTCCGACAGGAAACGGCACACCTTGCGGAAGACCGTCTCTCCGATACTCAGTATCATTCCGTTTTTCTCGCAAATGGGAATAAATTCCTCGGGTTCGATATACCCAAGCTCATCGTCAAACAGTCTTATAAGCGCCTCTGCGGAATGAAACTGCCCGTCGGCTATGCAGCGGATAGGCTGATAATATACGTTAAATTCGTCCTTTCGGATCGCTCTTTTGACAATATGGGTCAGCATGCTTTCCCGCCGCTTTTCCGCAAGGGTGTCGGTGGTAAGCTCCAGTACGCTGTCCCTGCTGCGGGACACGGAGCGAAAGCCGTAATCGAGAGCGTCGCTTATATCGTCTAAGCTCCCTTCAAATTCGGGATAGCTCAAAACGGAAATGCGGGGCGTAAGCTGTATCTCCGAGCCCTCGACGGTGACGGGAGAGGCAAATCGCTCCTTAAGCTTTTCGATAATGCGTTCTGCGGTATTATCGGACTTGCTGTCGGTCAGTATCGCATATCGGCTGTCCGAAATATGAAAAACCCTGTTTTTGCCGAATTCCCTGCGAAAATACAGCGAGGAAGCGTCAATGATCTCGCCGGCTGCTTTAAGCCCGTGAAGACTGTTTACATATCTCAGTCCGTCTATATATACGCCCACCAGCTTAAACGGCGTTTTTTTGTTTATATATTTTTCCAGCGTTTCGTAAAAAGCCTGCCTGTTAAAGCAGCGGGTGTTTACGTCCATATAGTAGTCGGGATTTTGCAGAGAAATGTAGAGCAGCACCAAAAACAGCGATACAACAAAGTTTTGAAGCAGCAGCTCCTGCCATATTATTTGAATGCCCACGGAAAAGATCACGGCAAAGATAAAGGACAGGATAGTCAAGGACTGATAAGCGCTTAAGTTTTTGCGGTATTTGCAGAACAAGAGAGACGACAGTATCAGCAGTATAAGCCCCACCGCCTGTATCACGATAAACAGCGGACCGTGGGTATACACGTTGTCGGGAAAGGATATGATCCAGCCTGTGATCGGCGTGGTGACCAGCAATACAAGGTTTATCGCCAAGGACGAGCCGGCGATCACTTTAACGCTTGTGTCTCCCGCTCCTTTTTTGGTTATGTCTGCCACGTAGACATAAAAAATAGCCGCACAGCCGCAGTAGGTTAATAGATATAATATGTTTACCGCATAATTCAGCGCAATGGGAAGCTCGGAAACGTGCGCCAGCGTATACACGGAGATCAGGTCGAGAGCCGTCGAAGCGGTGGCGCAGAACAATATTGCTATGTATATTTTGTTGGTGACATTCAGAAAATTGCGTTTCATCGCATATATTACGATCAACAGCAGATCTACGAACAGCGCCGCCGTTTCAAACTCGGTTACGTAATTCATGCGCCGCACCCTCCCCTCTTGCCTTGTAATACCGATAACAGCCGAAGGATTCGGATTGCGGATCTTATACTGTTTTCGCTTTAATATAGACATAATCTATATTTTAAACGGGAATTAGTATTATTCGCAATTCAAACAGCTGTCGGTATTATATAATTGTACCATATTTTAACATAAATTGCAATACGGCATATTTAGATTCGGGAAGGACGGGATAAAATTTCAGCCTGAAAAAAAGCGGCGAAAGTTAATTTTTGAATTTTTCCCCTTCCGAAGCTTTGTCACTTGGATTTTTTTCGATATGTGGAGATTTATTTCTAATACTAACTAATTATTTTTATCAGTAAAAATTAACAATTTTAATTATTTGACAGAAAATTTTTGTAAATCTCTTGTATTTTTGAGGAATTTGTTGTATTATAAAGATAGATTTTGTTAGTAAACCAAATTATGACCAAAAAAACCGCAAAGGGGATAACATGGATAAGAAAAAAATCGAGAGGATCAATCTTCTCGCAAGAAAATCCAAATCGGAGGGTCTGACCGAGGCGGAGAAAACCGAACAGAAGGCACTCAGGGACGAATATCGGGCAGAATTTCGCAAAAGTCTTTCGGGACAGCTGGACAACACCTTCGTTATTGACGAACAGGGCAACAAAATAAGGCTTTCGGATTACAATAAAGCCGATCGCAGGTCTTCGGACAGAAAGGATCAAAAATAATGGCTGCTTCATCTACACTTAAATTCACAATTGAATATCTTTCATCGGTTCAAGGCATAAGCGCTGTCTTCAGCAAGGGCTTTCAGCTGGAATGGAGCAACGACGCCGAGTATTTCGGCAGCTTGAAGCTCGATTTTTTGCAGCCCTTCCTCCCTCTAAAGGGAGAGGCTTTCTTCCCGGTAACGGCGCACGGCGAAAAGCAGGTGCTGTCCATTACCCCGTTATTTAAAGGGAAATATGCGATAAGCGGATATATTTTCGTTTTGAAAAACAGCTATCAGGTCTATCAAATGGCGGCAAAAACCAAGCTGTCGGAATACATGAACTATATCAACAGCCGCTGCCTCGGCAATGCGGAAAAGCTGAGGGAGCTTAACGATAAGATCAAAACGGATCTTTTGCTCAAAAAAGCCCCCGAGGAGCTGGAAAAAACCGTTACGGAGCAGGGGCGGTATATATCCGCTCTTGCCAACGATATAGAAATAAGCAAGCTGATATTTATAGACGAGAAAAACGAGACCAACTGCAACATTACGGATCTGGTCAATATTCTTTGCAATCAGCTGAAAGAATACTACAAAAGCAATCAGAGAAGGGTCACCGCCCAAATCGACGATAAGGGCTACTTTAACACGCTGGACTTCAATATCTTGTCCCTTGCCGTTTTGCAGATAGTGAAATTCCACACCTGCACCTCTCCGCTGAAAAGCGGCATCAACATTTCGGGCGGGTATTTTGAAAAGGGAATGTACGGCATTACCGTAAAGACCAAAAAGCTGCCCGAGGGCGAAGCGGCTTCCGACGGCATGTGGGAATATTACCGCAGCTTAGCCAAAAAAGTCTTTCTTTACGACTTTAACGGCGAATTTATCTGCGATGAAACGGACAAATACAACATAACGCTGGCGAAATTCCCCGTATTCAAGAAAAACAGAGGCGCCATTGTCGCTCTCAAGCATGCCGGCTACTTGAGCGACGGCTTCAGACCCTGCACCGTCGTCCTTAAGGAGCTGGTCGCCGGAGAGATAGAGCGTCTGGAGATGATCAAAATGGAGGCCTCCAAGGAGAAAAAGCTTGCCATGCAGGACGATTAAGCTTTTGCGAGCCTCGGGCAGCCTTTCGCCGTCGGGCAAATTTTTCCCTCTTTTTAAAATAATTATCACAAAATTATCATAAAAGCCCTATATAATCAATGTTGTTAAGAGAAATCTTAACGGTGGTTAATGAAACATTAATCATAATTTCCTCTCCCAACATTTTCATTATAATCTCATTTGATTTGGCACAATTGTGCAAGGGCGTTCAGTTGAAGCGAAAGCTAAAACTGAACGATTTTTTCTATCGGGAGCTTTTGCCCCGAAATAATACTGATTTCCGTTTAAAAGACAGGCTTGTCTGTCTTTTAAAGCGAAAACGGTATAACGGCTGATCTCCGTTTAAAATTATTTCAAAGCGAAAAAAGTAAAAAACGGCGGCAAAAACGTTTTACTGCCGCCGCAGGAGGTGCATATGTACAAAATTCTTATTGCGGACGACGAACAAAAGATCAGAGAGGTTCTGAGAGAGTATGCCGAGTACGAGGGTCACGAGGTGGCGGAAGCAGTGGACGGCATGCAGGCGGTGGAGCTTTGCAGGCAGCAGGACTTCGACATCATCATTCTTGACGTCATGATGCCCCGCTTAGACGGATTTTCAGCCTGCAAGGAGATCAGAAAGTTCAAGCAGACCCCGGTTCTTATGCTTTCCGCCAGGGGCGAGGAATACGATAAGCTTTTCGGCTTTGAGATCGGGGCGGACGATTACGTGGTAAAGCCCTTTTCTCCCAAGGAGGTTCTTGCCAGGATCAATGCGATCATCAAAAGGAACAAGAGCAGCGACGCCCCCGCCGACATTGCGGTGTTCGAGGGGCTGGAGATCAATTTTACCTCTCGGGACGTTAAGATCGACGGAGTTAAAGCAAATCTTACTCCGAAGGAATACGACCTGCTGTTTTACTTGGTCAGAAACAAAAACATCGCTCTTTCAAGAAACAAGCTTTTGGAGGAGGTATGGGGCTACGACTTCTTCGGAGACGACCGCACCATAGACACCCACATAAAAATGCTCAGAAACAATTTGGGCCCCTACAGAAAATTCATTGTTACGTTAAGAGGCATGGGCTACAAATTTGAGGCTAATTAATGAAGGAATATTTCAAAAGCATACGCTTCAGGATATGGATCACCTTTGTCGCCTTCACCTTGGGTACAATGAGTCTGCTGTTTTTTTCCCAAATAGTCCTGACCCCTATTTTTTACAGCAACTTTAAGACGCAGGAATATATGTCCGCCGCCAGAACCATAAAATCATGGGTAATGGAGGAGGGCTGGGATCCCTACAATTACGGCAGCATCAATGCGCTTAAGGAAGCCGTGGACAGTATGGCGGAGATCCACCAGTTTGAAATTTACATCAGTATCCCCGACACAAACGGCGTGATCGTCGCCACCAAATCGGGCGGCAGCGCAATTCTCCCCGGAATGGTGAAGGACAGCATTAAAAACGCACTGATAGAGGACAATGACGGCACTATAATCAACAAGGCGGAAAACAACGGCTCCGAGGGTATAGTGTTGGCTACCTATGCCCGAAAGAACGACCGTATTGCCGCCTATATTTTCATTTTCGGCTACACCGAGCCTATCGGCACTACACTGAGCATAGTGAACGCACTGTCCTTTATCTGCTCCAACGTCATACTGATCGGCGCATGCATCGTTTCGATCATGATCTCCTCGCACATCGCCAATCCCCTTGTTAAGATCTCCCGCAACGCCAACAAGCTTATCACCGGCGAATTTAACATGAAGGTGAAAAGAAGCGAATACGACGAGATAGCCACCCTCACCGAAAATTTAAACGCCGCCTCCGTCGAGATCTCCAAGACGGAAACCTTGCGCAAGGATCTTATGGCCAACGTCTCCCACGACCTTAAGACCCCTCTCACAATGATAAAGGCGTATGCCGAAATGATAAGGGATCTGTCGGGCAACAACCCCGAAAAAAGAGAAAAGCATTTGCAGGTAATTATCGACGAGACCGACCGCCTGACCCTGTTGGTCAACGACATTCTCAACCTTTCAAAGCTGGAAAGCGGCGTTATAGAGATCAACAAGAAGGTGTTCAACTTCTCCGAGGATCTTCGGGAGATCATCAACCGCTTTTCACTGCTGGACGACGCAAAGGATTATCAGGTCACCTTAGAGGCTGAGGAGAATATTTATATAAATGCGGATCAGCAGAAAATCGAGCAGGTGGTCTACAATCTTGTAAACAATGCCATAAACTATATCGGAGAGGACAAACGGGTGTATGTAAGGCTGTTTCGCAAAAGCCCCGCTGCGGCAAGGTTTGAGGTTATAGACAGAGGCGTGGGCATACCCGGGGAGCAGATCGCCTACATTTGGGACAGATACTACAAGATAGACCGCTCCGAAAACCATAAGAGAGCCGTAAAGGGCACCGGCTTGGGCTTGTCCATAGTAAAGGGGATCCTTACGGGACACGGCTTCGGCTTCGGCTGCGACAGCGTGGTGGGCGAGGGCAGCACCTTTTGGTTTGAATTTGCCATTGCGGAAAGAGATAGGGAAAAGGAGCTGCTGCTGCCTTAAAGCGGCAGCATAAAAAATTATGAGACGACTGTGCTTTACGGCTGACGGCAGCTTTCAAGGAAAAAAGGCAAGCGCCCTTTTGACCCATATCGGCTGCTCGGCGGAAATTATAAAGAAATTAAAGGAAGGCGGACTGCTGATCAACGGCAAATCCGCCTTTACTGTGCAGATATTAAAGGAAAACGACGTTGTGGAGCTTGTTTTTCCCGATGAAAGCCCCGACGCCGAGCCCGTTTTCAGCGAAAGGGTCGGGCTTTTGTACAAAGACGGGGATATTGCGGTGGCGGATAAGCCGCCTTTTATGCCGATCCACCAAAGCCCGGGTCATTACGGCGACACTTTGGCGAACCATTTTGCCGCCTTATTTCCTGAGCACAGGTTCAGAGCGATAGACAGACTGGACAAAAACACCTCGGGACTGTGCGCAGTGGCGCTTAATAAGCTTTCGGCGGCTATCCTGTGCAAAAACAGACCGCAAAAGCTTTATTACGCCGCAGTTAAAGGGAATATCCCGCCCTTCGGCAGAATAGAACTCCCCATTGCACGAGAGGAGGGCAGCCTGATAAAGCGCAGGGTCTGCGAAAACGGACAGAGGGCGGTCACCGAATACATGACGGTAAAGGAAAAGGACGGTCTGAAGCTGCTGGAAATACGCCTTGAAACGGGAAGGACCCACCAGATCCGAGTGCATTTGGCTTATTTGGGCTTTCCGCTTTTGGGGGACGGGCTGTACGGCGGAGACTGCCGCCCGATAAACAGACAGGCGCTCCACTGCGGTAAAATGCGGTTGATCCACCCGATAACAGGGGAAAGGATCGAATTTTCCTCGCCTCTCCCCGAGGATATGGCAAGGCTGTTTGATTGACATTTCCTATAAGTTTTATTCCGTGTGATAAAAATTTTTATTAAAATTGCAACAAAATTTCACATAATATTTATATGCTTTTTGAATTGACAAGAAATAAATTTCGTGGTATTCTTATTATAATGTTAAATAATAAGTAAATTAGGTAAATATTGCTTTTCAGACGTAAAACCAAATTCAGCGTTTTTCCGGCATTCGTTAGTGATCTCCGCAAAAATTCGGTCATTTATTTCTTTCAATACAATACCAATGTTCTTTACTTATTCAATATAATTAGATATTGAGGCAGCCTATGAAGAATATTATAAATTTGTTGACAAAAGCATTTTCGGGAAAAAACAAACGCTCCCGCTATCTTGTGATAATGGTATGCGCAGTGGTATATGTTGCGCTGGGAATTTTGGAAGCGGTATTTTCTTCTTATGAAACCACGTCCTTGTTCGTATCTGGTCCCATACGCACCATTTTGGCTCTGATCATGACCATGACGATGTGCAAAGCGGGATTTTACTGCGCCTTGATACTCTCCTCCGCCAGGATCGTCAATATCGTCATCTCCATGAGCAAGGGCTATGCACAGGGCGGCGGCGCTGCGCTGATCTCCGCCTTGGCGGGCACGGCGGTTATCGTGATACTTTATTTCGTAATATTTGCCATCAACGCCTCTCTTAAGGACGTTATGAAGGAAAATTCCACCCACGAGGGACTTGTTCAGGCTGCGGCAAACGCCAGCATACAGGCTCAGCGTTCGGAAAAGATAATCCACGAGAACGAGGAGGAGCTGTACCGCCTTGCATATTTCGACCAGCTCACCGAGCTTCCCAACAGAGTGAGCATTAAAAAGAAAATTGCGGAGCTTATTTCGCAAAATGTCAATTTCAAGGTGCTGTTTATCGGACTTGACAACTTTAAGGCGATCAACGAAAGCAAGGGACATGAGGCAGGCGACGGAGTTCTCGTACAGGTCGCTCAAAAGCTTATGGGCGTAGTCGATGAGGACGACTTTTTGGGAAGATTGGGCGGCGACGAGTTTGCGGTGGTTACGGTAGCCCATACGGAAAGAGCCGACTGTCAGCGTTATATCAGCAGGCTGAACCACATTTTCTCCTCTTGTATTTACACCGACAGCGGAGTGGGTCTGTATATGAACGCTTCTATAGGTATGGCGTCCTACCCCGAGGACGGCGACACCTATTCCGACATACTGAAAAATGCGGATATTGCCCTTAACAAAGCCAAAAACATCGGCAAAAACTGCTATGTGCTGTTCGACCGCAGCATGCAGGCGGAGATCGACTTCCACAACAGAGTTTCCTTCCTTATGCGCAATGCGTTGGAAAAACAGGAATTTTACCTTGTATATCAGCCTCAATTCTTCCCCAATAAGCAGCTGAGAGGCTTTGAAGCGCTGCTTAGGTGGCATTCGCCCGAGCTGGGCAATTTAAGCCCCGTGGCGTTTATCCCTATCGCCGAGGAAAACGGCTTTATTCTCCGTTTAGGCGAGTGGATCTTAAATACCGCCTGTGCAAAGCTTAAGGAGATCACCGAGATCTACGGCAGCGAGGTGATAATGTCCGTCAACGTTTCCTCGATACAGTTCGGGGACAGAAATTTCATGAAGCACGTAACCAAGGCATTAAACAACAGCGGAGCGGACAGCAGCCAGTTAGAGCTGGAGATCACCGAATCCCTGCTGCTCAACTCCATTGAGGACACCAAGGCAATGTTGGCAAGCTTCAAGAGAATGAACATCAAGGTGTCTATTGACGATTTCGGCACGGGATATTCTTCCTTGAGCTATCTGAGAAAGCTGCCTATCGACACGCTTAAGATCGACAAGTCCTTTATCGACGTGGTAACGGAGGACGCTAACGGAAAGAATATAGTCAACACTATCATAAATCTTGCCCATACGCTGAACCTTACCGTTATCGCCGAGGGCGTTGAGTACACCGAGCAGCTGGATTATCTGAAAACGCAGGAATGTGACTGTATTCAAGGCTACCTGTTCAGCAAGCCCTTGGACGGAGAGGACGTTATCAGGCTCATCAAGGAGCTTAAGGCAGAGAATAACGAGCAGACCGGGTTGGAGCTGGCTTAAAAAAGACAAAAATAAAGAGTGCCCTTGCTTTTGGGGCACTCTTTTTAATGTTCAAAACTAAAACCTATACTTCTCCTCAAAATCAAACGTCCCAAAATAATCCCGAGGCGTTTCGGCTCTTCTTATCAGCTTAAAGCTGCCGTCGGGCTTTAAGAGTATTTCTGCGCTGCGGAGCTTGCCGTTATAGTTATAGCCCATGGAAAAACCGTGTGCGCCGGTGTCGTGGATTATAATATAGTCGCCCATATCTATTTTGGGCAGCAGCCTGTCAACCGCAAATTTGTCGCAGTTTTCGCAAAGACCGCCCGTAACGTCGTATTTGTAGTTGCAGGGCTGATTTTCCTTTCCCGCCACGGTAATGTGGTGGTAAGAGCCGTAAACTGCGGGGCGCATAAGATTGGCGGCGCAGGCGTCAAGTCCTATGTATTCCTTATATATGTGCTTTTCCCTGATCGCCTTGGCTACCAGATGACCGTAGGGGGCAAGCATGAACCTGCCCAGCTCGGTATAGATCGCAGCGTCACCAAGCCCTGCGGGAACTAAGATCTTATTGTACGCTTCCTCTACCTTTTTGCCGATGACCTCGATGTCGTTGGAGGGCTGATCGGGACGGTAAGCGATCCCCACGCCTCCCGAAAGGTTTATAAAGCTTAATTTTATGCCTGTTTTTTCCTTGATCTCCACAGCGGTTTTAAACATGATTTCCGCCAAAACGGGATAATAGTCGTTGGTGAGAGTGTTGCTGGCCAAAAAAGCGTGCATTCCGAAGCGCTTTGCGCCCTTGTCCTTCAGCAGCTTATAGCCCTCGATGATCTGATCGTGAGTAAAGCCGTACTTTGCGTCCCTGGGGGTGTCCATTACATTGCCCTTTTCCTCGGTCTTAAACTCGCCGCCGGGATTGTAGCGGCAGCTTATGGTCTCGGGTATTCCGCAAAGCTTATCCAGTATCTCGATATGGGTGAAATCGTCAAGATTTATCTGAGCGCCTAATTTCCTCGCCAAAAGAAAATCCTCGTCGGGCGTGGCGTTGGAGCTGAACATTATGTCCATGCCCTCGGCTCCCACCCTGTCGGACAGCATTAGCTCGGTATAGGAGGAGCAGTCGAAGCCGCAGCCCTCCTCCCGCAGGATCTCCATAATGTAGGGATTGGGCGTAGCCTTTACCGCAAAAAATTCGCGATACCCCTTATTCCATGAAAAAGCCTTTTGAAGCCTTCTGGCATTTTCTCTTATCCCCTTTTCGTCGTAGATGTGAAAGGGGGTGGGATAGGTTTTAGCTATCTCCTCTATTTTTTCCTTGGTAATAAACGGTTTTTTTTCCGACATAATGTTGTCCTTTCCTTTGTATGCATTTTTTCTGCTATATTATATATTATATCTAATGTTATATCGGTTCCCCGATGTCCTTCAGCAGCTCGCTCATTCGTTTGAACTCCTCCTCGTTGTTCGCCGCCCAATTCATTTGAATATCTTCCTCGCCCTCCTGCTCCATAAGCGAGATCCGACCGCCGTTTTCGCCGTATACGGTGATGCTCCAGTCGTAGAGCCAGCAGTTAAAGCCGCCGAGCTTCGGGAACATTTTCTCGATCCTTGCTTTCTCCTGACGGGAGATAAAGAAAAATTCCTCGGGGTTATATTCAAGGCAAATGCTTGCCTGATAATCAAACATAGCCGTCAGAAAATCCGAAAGCTTCGGTGCGGAAAGCGCCCACCCGTTCGCCGTACTTGTGTAAACCGGCGGATCGGCAAGCAAGACGTCCGATTTTTTCACCGCCGCACGGCAAACTCCCTGATTTTCGTTAAAGAAAACAATATACTCATTGTTTGGAGCGTTAAAAAAAGAGGGGTATTTATCGGGCAGAACAAACTCGTCTTGCAAGCCTTTAAGCTCGGGAGAATCTCCGCAAAAGCGGTAAAAATCCTCAAGCCCCGACGGCAGCTCACCCACTGCGTCTTTAGCGTCGGCTATCTCCTCATCGGAATATCCGACGGGAGCCTGCACCTTGAACAGCTCCAAAATTCCGTTATAATTTTCCCTTAAGTCCATTCAGCCCGTTAAGTCCTTTCCTACAAAATATATTTTATCAGTCCCATAAACACAGCAGCTGCGGTACAGACGATCTTTGCGATAAGAGCGGCGCTTCTCAGCCTTGCTTCCTTTTGATATTGGTACTGCCTGCTGCCCTTGTCGTACTTTTCGTTTTTGATCAGGGCGTTGCCGTGAGGCAGAAAGCTTATGTGAGTAAAGCCCAAATACGCCAAGACCTGAAATATTATACTGAGCAAAAGCAGGTTTTGCTTTAATATCTCGTTTTCCCTGTCGCAGTAAAAATTAACGAGTATTGCCGCCGCAGCGATCCATACTATGGCAAGACCCAGCGTGACCCATTCCAGCACAAACTGCCAACGCTTGTATTTTGTTCTTACTATCATACCTTAAGATACTTTTCCAAAAATTTTATCGACATTTCTATCCAGCGCTTATTGTCGTTTTTATAAAAGCTCTCGTTCCAGCCCGTATTTTTTGAGCAGTCGGAAAGCCCGTGGGGACCCTCGTCGAACATATGCAGCTCGCAGGGCACCTTATTCGACACGCACGCCTTGGCGAAAACAAGGCTGTTATGAGCGCTGACGCAGTCGTCGTTGGCGGTGCACCATATAAAGCAGGGGGGTGTTTTGGGCGTGACCCGATTTTCCAAAGAAAGCCTTGACAGCTCCGAGGGAGTGGGATTTTCCCCTAATATCACGTCAAAGCTGCCCTTGTGAGGAGATGTGATCCCGCTGATAACGGGATAGCTCAGCACCGCCGCATTGGGACGAAGCTCGGCAGGCTCGCAGCCCACTGCGTTAACAAGTGCGCTGTCGCTCCACATGGTGGCTAAGCAGCCTGCCAGGTGACCGCCCGCACTGGCACCCCACACTGCGATCTTGTCCTTGTCAATGTTGAACTCGTCGGCTCTGGCTCTGATCTTGTAGAGGGCGTAGGCGGCTTCGATAAGCGGCGCAGGAAATCTTCTGTTGCAGCTGTAATTCAGCACGAAGGCGTTGTAGCCCTGCGCCAAATAGTGCATGGCGATAGGCTCCGCCTCTCTTTCGGAGCAATGGGTGTAGCCGCCGCCGGGGAATATCAGAATTGCGGGACGGGCCTCGCCGAAGGGAATGCCGTCAACGCTATCCAAAAGGTACGCCTTTACCGAAGCGGTTTTTTCGCTGTTTAAATATAATACTCTGTTTTTCATCTTGTTATCCTTAATTATTTTTTCGGGGAATTTTGTCCGTTTTATTTTTTCGCCTTTTTTCTTGCTTTTTCAGCCTTTTTCGCCTTTTTTCAGCTTAACTTATCCTGCGCCTTGGCAAGAAATTTTTCCGTTTTGACAATAAAGCGCTCATGAACGCCCTCGCCGATCAACCCCTTGCTGTCTGAGGCGGTCACCTTAAACACAAGCCGCCTGCCGTCGATCTCGGTAAGCTCGGCTTCACAGTCAACGGTGCAGCCTACGGGAGTGGCGCTGAGGTGCTTTACGTTTATTAATGTGCCTACGGTGGCTTCCCCCTCCGCCAGCTCCGCCGATACAACATTCATGGCGGTGTTTTCCATTAAGGCTATCATGGCGGGGGTGGCAAATACGGGCAGAGTACCGCTGCCGTAAGCTATTGCGGTGTCTTTTTCCTCCACCGTTATTTTTTGAATGGCTTTTGTTCCGGATTCCATATTTTTAATACACCTTGATAAAGCATAATTTTGTTTTACTATTATATCATAAAAAGAGAATTTTTGCAAGGCAAAAATTCGATTCCATTAAAACGACGAAGTCTATATTTTAAACAGGAATTAGTATTATAGTAAATATACACAAAAAGCATGGATATAATTTGTATAAAAAACCGCCCTTGTCAAGAAAACGTTTTCTTGCTATAATGATATTGTTAAATTTTGAAAACAAGCCTTGATCTAAAAGCTTCAAGGCTGTGAAAGGAACAAAAAATATGAACTACGGTCACTTTGACGAAAAAAACAAGGAGTACGTTATCACCCGCCCCGACACGCCCTCGGCTTGGGCGAACTACTTGGGCTCCCCCGAATACGGAGCTATCATTTCCAACAATGCGGGCGGCTACAGCTTTGTAAAATCAGGCGCTAACGGACGCATTATCCGTTACCGCTTTAACAGCGTCCCCAACGATCAGCCGGGCAGATATGTTTATATCAAGGACTTAGAGGACGGAGACTTTTGGTCCGGCTCTTGGTCCCCCGTGTGCAAGCCCTTGGACCGGTACAGATCCGAATGCCGCCACGGCACCGCCTACACCGTTATCACCTCCGAGTACAAAAGCATCGTATCCGAGGTGACATATTATGTGCCCAAGGACGCTATCTACGAGGTTTGGGCTGCCAAGATCACCAACAACGATACCAAGCCCCGCAAGCTGGCTGTTACAGGCTACTGTGAGTTTGTAAACGATAATAACTACGAGCAGGATCAGGTGAATTTGCAGTACACGCTGTTTATCACCCGCACCTATTTTAAAGGAAACTTCATTCAGCAAAAGGAAAACGAGGTCTTTAAAGATCCCGACAAGGAAAGATTTTTGGGAGTGGCAGGAGCGAAGGTGGACGCCTACTGCGGCGACAGAGACGCCTTCGTGGGAACCTACAGAGGCTACGACAAGCCCATAGGCATTGCGGAGGGTCTTAAGGGAGACTTAAACTACAACACCAATTCCTGCGGCGCTTTGGAATCCCACATCGAATTACAGCCCGGCGAAAGCAGGGAGATCACCTATATCTTGGGACAAAAGCCCGAGGAGACCGCCAAGAAGATCATCGCCAAATACGAGGAAAAGGGCGTTGTGGAAAAGGAGCTGAAGGAGCTGAAGGATTACTGGCACGGAAAGCTGAACAATTTGCAGGTCCACACCCCCGACGACAACTTCAACAATATGGTAAACGTTTGGAACGCCTACAACTGCTTTATCACCTTTATTTGGTCGAGAGCCGCCTCCTTCCAGTACTGCGGACTGCGCAACGGCTACGGCTACCGCGATACGGTACAGGATATTCAGGGCGTAATTCACCTTGCTCCCGAAATGGCTTACGAGCAGATAAAGTTTATGCTTTCGGCGCAGGTCACCAACGGCGCAGGTCTTCCCCTTGTAAAATACACTCACAAGGCGGGGCAGGAAAACACCCCCGACGAGCCCGAGTATGTCAAGGAAACGGGGCACCCCTCCTACAGAGCGGACGACGCACTGTGGCTGTTCCCCACCGTATATAAATACATTTCCGAAAGCGGAAACATCGGCTTCTTGGACGAGGAGATCCTTTATGCCAACAACGGTGAAAAGGGCACGGTTTACGATCACTTAAAGAGAGCCGTCGAATTTTCCATGAACAATTTGGGCGGTCACGGAATGCCCGCAGGACTTCATGCGGACTGGAACGACTGCCTCAGACTTGGCAAAAAGGGCGAATCCACCTTTGTGGCATTCCAGCTTTACTACGCATTAAAGATCCTTCGGGGCTATGCGGAAATGAAAAAGGACGCCGACTATATCAAATATTTGGACGAAACCGTCGAAAAGCTTACCTCTATCCTTAACAACTGCTGGAACGAGGATCGCTGGATAAGAGGCTACAAGGAGGACGGCACGGTCATCGGTCAGCGCACCGACCCCGAAGCCTCTATGTGGCTCAATCCTCAGTCTTGGTCTATCATCTCCGAGTTTGCTTCCCCCGAGCAGGGTGTTAAGGCTATGGACAGCGTTGAGAGAGAGCTGAACACCCCCTACGGCGCAATGGTCATGTACCCTCCTTATGTGGAGCACGGCTTTGACGGAGCGCTTATGCAGTGCTTCAACAAATGCACCAAGGAAAATGCGGGCATTTTCTCACAGCCCCAAGGCTGGCTGATCTTGGCTGAATCTAAGCTCGGCAGAGGCGATATGGCATATAAGTATTGGACTGAGGCTGCTCCCGCCGCCTATAACGACAGTGCGGAGCTCAGACGCTTAGAGCCTTACGTGTACGGACAGTTTGTGGAGGGCAAGGACAGCCCCTTTGCAGGCAGAGCGCACGTTCATTGGCTTACAGGTACCGCCTCTACCGTAATGGTAGGAACTACCGAGGGCATTTTGGGACTTAAGCCCAATTCCGAGGGCATTGTTATCGACCCCTCCATTCCCTCCGCTTGGAAGGAATACACCATGGAAAAGGTATTCAGAGGCAAAAAGCTTAACGTTACCGTAAAAAATCCCAACGGCAGTCAGCACGGAGTTAAAGCCGTTACCGTAAACGGCAAAAAAATCGAAGGCATTCAGATCGGCGCAGATATTCTTGGGGACGAAAATGAAATCATAATCGAAATGTAACTTGAAAGGAGCGCAAAAAGTGAAACGAAAAATTTTAAAGGGCATTTCCGCCGCACTGTCGCTGCTGGTGCTTATAAGCGGCTGTAACAGCAACGGCGTTAAGGGCACGGGCACAGAGATCGTAAAGTATGAGGTGGCGCCCTACGACCTTCCCGAAAACGAGGGAATGGAATTTGTAAAAAATCTGAAGATCGGCTGGAATTTGGGCAATACCTTGGAGGCTACCACCGTCACCGCCAAGACCACCAAATCCGAAACCTCCTGGGGCAACCCCGTCACCTCTCAGGAAATGATCGACATGGTGCAAAAGGCGGGCTTTAATACCGTTCGCGTCCCCGTTTCCTGGAGCAACCATTTGGAGGAGGGCACGTTTACCGTAAAGCAGGCGTGGATGGACAGAGTTAAGGAAGTGGTGGACTACGCCTATAACAGAGGAATGTTCGTTATCCTCAACATTCACCATGACATCAGCCCCGACTATTACTATCCCGACTACGAGCATTTGGAAAACAGCAAAAAATATTCCAACGCTATTTGGGAACAGCTCTGCGAGGTTTATAAGGACTATGACGAGCATCTTATTTTTGAATCCATAAACGAGCCCAGACTTAAGAATACGGAGTTTGAATGGTGGCTCGACATCAATTCCGACATTGCCAAGGAATCCATTGACTGCATTATGCAGATAAATCAGGAATTTGTAGATCTGGTAAGAGCAAGCGGCGGCAACAACGGCACCCGCTGGCTCATGACCCCCGGCTACGACGCAAGCTACTTGTACGTTGTCTGCGACCAGTTTGAGCTTCCCGAGGATCCTCAGAACCGAACCATGGTTTCCATTCACGCTTACGAGCCTTACGATTTCGCCCTTTCCGATCAGATGAATGCAAGCAGCTTTGACAAGGACATCAACGGCGGCTCTCTTATCATCATATTCGATCAGATCTACGAGAAATTCACCTCAAAGGGTATTCCCGTGGTAATGGGCGAATTTGGCTGCCGCAATAAGGACAACTTGGAGTCCAGGATCGTTCATGCGGGCTACTATGTGGCGGTGGCAAGAGCTGCGGGAATAAGCTGCCTCTGGTGGGACAACGGCGCCTTTGAAGGCGACGGAGAGCTGTTCGGACTGCTGGACAGAGACACCTTGGAGTGGAGGTATCCCGATATTGTGCTTTCCATGATGGAGAATTACGAGTAAATCCGAAAAAGGGGCTGTAAAAACAGTCCCATTTTCAGTATTTGGTATTATCGAAAGGATCCCATTATGAAACTCTTCAAACGCTTCAAGCTTTTAGCCGTCTTTTGTTTGGCAGCGGCTATCTGCGTCTCCCCGTCAATTTATGCAGAGGAGAACAACCCCTTGCAGCCTGATGACGGGCTTGCTCTCGATATGGCTTTAAAGGAATATTTCGGCAAAAGAGAAGATGATTTCAGCCATAACTATCAAGCCTCGTCACAAGCTATCGATAATTTTTTCCTTAACGGTGAAATAACAGCCGAGGAAATGCGCCCTCTGCTTATAGCGGAATTGGGAGTAAGGTGGGATGTCCTGATCTTGTCGGCAAGTACGTCTTATGCAATAAAAGACACACAATTTCATGGCGATACCGTTTACCTTGATATTTACGAATGGACTAATGTAAATTACGGTTATTCGGGAAAATCGGGCTTGACAAGCACAATGGGATACGGTACAGACCACGAAATGATATTGGAAAAGGTCAAGGGTGAATACAGCATTGTGTCCGACACCTACGACGAAGGACCGCTTACGGGAATGTACTCTGCATTGACACAGGAAGAATTTTTTCAGCTGGTCGGCGAGAATTTCAGTAAACTGACAGACACGGAAAACAATCATACTCCTTGGGCTTACGGATATTTGAATATCAAGCGTTCATTGTACAGCTTTGCTGATATCGATATACCCTACGCTCCCTCGGGAGCTGCGGAGCTGAAATACAAAACAAAATACTATGCAAGGTTAGATAATTCAAGCGATATGGACTGCTTTGTCTTTACAGCTCCCGGAACAGGAAAATATAAAATGCAAACAACAGGAAATACCGACACATACGGAAAATTATGCTCCTCCGACGGCACGGTGATCGCCATTGACGACAACAGCGGAGACTACAGCAATTTTTTAATTGAGTGCCGGCTTGAGAACAAACAAACATATTATTTATATGTAAGCTCACTGCGTCCCGTACAGGGTATTTACGGGGTATTGATAGCGTCGTGAATGAGGAAAATTTTTTTGCTTTCCGCCGCATAATAGCAATAACAAAAAGGGGCAGCTTTTCCCGCAGGAAAGGCTGCCTTCAGCTTGGCGGAAAACCGACCATAGGGAGGTTTTCCGCCAAGCTGACGCCGCATTT
>JAMPBF010000031.1 GCA_023666805.1 Bacillota bacterium | reverse complement strand
AAGGCGGTCGGCATTGACGACAGTTGCGTGGAATTTGAGAGAACCAACAACCGCCCCGACTGCCTTTCGGTTTTGGGACTGGCGAGAGAGGCTCATGCGACCTTTCAGCTGCCCTTTAACTACAAAGCCCCCGAATTTAAGGGGATAGACGCCGATATTAACAAGGAGCTGTCGGTAACCATTGAAAACGATCGGCTTTGCTCCAGATATATGGCGGCAAAGGTGAAAAATATCAAGATTGCCCCCTCTCCCCGCTGGATGACCGAAAGACTTAAGGCGAGCGGAGTTCGGGCTATCAACAACTTGGTTGATATAACCAACTTTGTAATGCTTGAATACGGTCACCCCATGCACGCCTTTGACGCAAGGTTTGTGGAGGGCAATAAAATAATCGTTCGCAATGCGAAGGAGGGCGAGGTTTTAAAGCTTTTGGACGAAACCGCTCCCGAATTGAAGCTCACCCCCGATATGCTGGTCATCTGCAACGAAAAAGAGCCGATGGCTTTGGCGGGAGTTATGGGCGGCGAGCACAGCGGCATACAGGACGACACCAACGAGGTCATTTTTGAGGCGGCTTGCTTCGACGGAGTAAACGTGCGCCGCACCGCCAAAAAGGCAGGGGTCAGGACCGAGTCCAGCTCCCGCTTTGAAAAAAGGCTTGACCCCGAAAACGCAAAGAATGCCTTGTACAGAGCCTTGGAGCTTATCGAGATATTGGGCTGCGGCGAGGTGGTAAACACCGTTATCGACGTTTACCCCGCACCCTCCGAGCCTGTGGGCTTGAAGCTGGATACGGACTGGGTAAACAGATTTTTAGGATCGGATATTTCCAAGGAGGAGCAGATCTCGATATTAAAGCGGCTGGATTTCGAGGTGGACGAAAATACAATGACGGTGACCCCTCCCGCAGTACGCATAGATATTGAACGCCCCTGCGACTTGGCGGAGGAGGTGGCAAGAATTTACGGCTACAACAACATAGCCACCACCGTGCCCAGATTATCCTCCCACAGCGCACAGACCCCAATGGAGCTGTTTCAGAAAAAGCTTCTCGGCATTATGCTGTCACAGGGCTGCTGCGAGACCATGACCTTCAGCTTCATATCTCCCAAGGGCTACGAAAAGTGCCGCCTTGAGGAAAAGATGAGAGAAAGCGTTAAGATCATCAATCCCTTGGGCGAGGACACCAGCGTAATGCGCACCTCTCTTATTCCCTCCATGTTAGAGCTTGCCGCAAGAAATATAAACGCCAGAAACCTTGCGGGAAGATTTTTTGAGATAGGCAGAGTTTATCTGCCCGTAGGAGACGTAAATACGCTGCCCATGGAAAAGGATCAGCTTATATGCACCGTGTACGGCGAGGGCGAGGACTTTTTCAGCATCAAGGGCATTGCCGAGGAAATATTGGATAAATGCGGAATTGAGGGAAAATTCACCGCCCTTCGCTCCGACAAGACCTTCCATACCGGAAGATGCGCCGAGATAACCGCCGACGGCAAGGTTTTGGGCGTATGCGGCGAAATTCACCCGATCGTGGCTGAAAACTACGGCATTGAGAAAAACCGTCTTTATATCTTGGTATTAAAGCTCGAGGAAATGTTGGAATCCGCAGGAGGCGAGACCAAGTATGAATCCCTGCCCCGCTTCCCCGCTTCGGTAAGAGATCTGAGCCTTGTATGCGACACGGACGTTTCCAACGGCGAGATCACCGAGACGATCAAGGGCAGAGCAAAGCACTTGGAAAATATCCGGCTTTTCGACGTATACACGGGCGAGCAGATCGCACAGGGGAAAAAGAGCCTGTCCTACAAGCTCACCTTCAGAAAATCCGACGCTACCCTTACCGACGAGGAGCTTGACAAGATAGTGGGTAAAATAATCGAGGCTTTAAGCGAAAAAGGGATCACTCTCAGATCTTGATAAAAATCGGAAAAATTATAAATTGGCAAGAGGACTTGCCGAAGAAAGGAAACACAATGTCTTTAAAAAAGAAAATCATTTCAGCGGTTACCGTTTTGGGGCTTATGACCTCTGCGCTCGGCTTCAGCGGCTGCTCGGCGGCGGACAGGGGCACGGCGCTCACCATTGACGGCAAGGTTATCCCCGCAGGCTTGTATATTCTTTACAGCGGAGTTGCCTACAGCGAGGCGCAGACCAAGTTCAGGGAGGACAACCCCGACGTGGATACCTATGCGGACGACTTCGACTACAAAAGTCAGACCGTGGACGGAAAAGCCTTTGACGAATACGTTAAAGAAAAGGCGTTGGAGGGCTGCCAGCGTCACGCCGCCATCAACAAGCTTTATGACGAGGGCGGCATGAGCGCCGATGAGGAGCAGGCGGAAAACTTAGCCTCTACGGTAGCCACCCAGTGGGATTTCAGCCTTACCGACTGGATCTCCTACATTCCCTACGCCAAGGGCTATGACACACTTGGAGCGTATTATGAGCATATCGGTGTTTCCAAGGCTTCGCTCAAGGAATTTTATGCGGTCAATCAGTATAAATCCGGCAGCGTATTTGATTCCTACTATGAAAAGGGCGGCAGCAAGGAGGTCTCCGACAGCGAGATCAGCTCTTACATCGATGAAAACTATGTCTTGACCCGTTATTTCACCATTTCCCTAACATCGGAGGACGGAGAGGACGCAGACAGGACGGCGGAGCTGGAAAAGCTTGCCAACGATTATGTGAAGCAGCTTAACGACGGCACTGCCTATAAGGACGTTTACGCCAAGTATCAGGATTATTTGAATCCGGATAACGAGGACAGCGCCGACGCAGCCGATTCGGATGAAGAGACTGAGGACACCGACTACAACCGCGTGGTAAACAAGGAGGACGAGACCCCCAGCGAGGAATTTGTGGAATCCCTGTTTAAGCAGTCGAAAAATTCCGCACAGCTTTTTAAGACCGACGAAAATTTGTACGTTGTTCAAAAGCTGGACATTCTCACGGAATCTCTTGACGGCAAAAAGTATACAGAGACCTATAGAAGCTCTGCGCTTTCGGGATTAAAAACCGACGAATACGAGGACGTGCTGAAGGAAGTATATTCCGCCGCCAAGGTGGAGATGAATACGGGTATACCCGATTACTGCAAGGAGCAGGCAGAAAACGCCTCCAACGCTCTTTCCACAGTGGGAACCATTCAGTATATGTCCTATTATTCAAGCATGATGGGCTATTGATAGGCGACGGAACGATTTCCGCATGACTTATGCGGACGGATCGCAAAAAAACACAAATCAAAAAAGCTGCCTTGCCAAAGGGCGTCTTCAAAAGGCGCATGTTAAGCCGGGCAGCTTTATTTACGGAAAAATTATGATTATATTACAGGGAAACGGCATATCGGTAAGCTTCGGAGAGAGAGTCCTGTTCTCCGACGTGAATTTTGCCGTGGACGAAAACGATAAAATAGGCTTGGCAGGGGCTAACGGAGCGGGCAAAACCACTCTCTTCCGTCTGCTGTCCGGCGAGGAGTACGAGGACATGGAGGGGCAGACGGTAAAGCAGGCGGGACTTACCGTGGGCTTTATGGAGCAGCATGTTCTAAGAAACGACGACATAAGCGTGTATGAGGAGGCTCTGTCGGTATTTGAGCCTCTTATGGAAACGGAAAGGGCTTTGGAGGAGCTTCACGCCAGGATCGACAAGGGCGAGACCGACAGAAGGCTTCTTGAAAAGCAAATGCTCCTTACCGAAAAATACCAAAACGAAGGAGGTCTTACCTTTCGGGCAAGGACGCAAAGCATGCTGAACGGCATGGGCTTTCCCGACGACACATTGGAAAAGCCCGTAAGAGTGCTCAGCGGCGGGGAGCGTTCAAAGCTTCAGCTTGTGAAGCTTCTGCTGTCGGGCGCCAGGCTGCTTTTGCTGGACGAGCCCACCAACCATTTGGACATAGAGGCTTCGGAATGGCTGGAGAGCTTTTTGGCGGAGTTTAAGGGCGCTTATATCGTCATTTCCCACGATAGGTATTTTCTGGATAAGGTGACGAATAAAACCTTTGCCTTGGACAACGGCACCTTAGACACTTACAAGGGCAATTACTCCGAGTATTTGAGACAGTATGACGAAAGGGCAGCCTTTCTCGCAAAAAAATATCTTGAGACCACCGAGGAAATTCACCGCATAGAGGGGATAATCGAGCAGCAAAGGCGGTTCAATCAGGAGCATAATTATATTACCATTCGTTCCAAGGAAAAGCAGATAGAAAGGCTGAAAAAAGAGCTTGTTCCCCCGCCGCCGCCGAGAAAAAGGATACATTTTCAGATACCCTGCCGCTCGGCTCACGGCACGGACGTTATGACGGCGGAAAATCTATCGTTGTCCATAGGAGGCAGAGAGCTTTTCAGGAACGCCTCCTTTGAGATCAAATACGGGGAAAGGGTGTTTTTGTTAGGCGCAAACGGCTGCGGCAAGTCCACCCTGATGAAAATGATCTTGGGCAGGATCAAGGGCGAGGGAAAGGCGTACATTGCGGACTGGCTGAAGATAGGCTACTTCGACCAGCTGCAGGAGCTAAGGCTCACCAGCAGCAAAACCGTAATGGACTTCGTATGGGACGATTTTCCGAGGCTTGACCGAACTCAGGTGCAGTCGGCCTTGGCTATGTTCAAGCTTTACGGCGAGCAGCTGAAAAAGCCCGTGAATACCATGTCCGGCGGTGAAGCGGCAAAGGTGATCCTGCTTAAAATAATGCTCGAGGGTCCGAACCTTCTGCTTTTGGACGAGCCCACCAACCACTTGGATCTGGACGCCAGAGAGGGGCTTATCGAGGCGCTTTCCGATTACAAGGGAACAATGCTGATAATTTCCCACGACAGAGCCATGATAAACGCTTTGGCTACCAAGCTTATGTTTTTGCACAAGGACGGCATGGAAATTTTCGGCGGCAGCTATGACGAGTGGAAGGAGAGCCGCTTCGGCGCAGCCTCTTCGCCGCCGACAAGCGATCCCGACGGAGAAAAGAAGGAAAAGCCCAAGACAAACGCCTATAAGCAGCAAAAGGAGCTTCAAAGCCGATTGAGAAAGGCAAATACCGCCGTCAAAAGATTGGAGGACGAGATAGAAGCCTTGGAAAAGGAAACGGCAGAGATCAACGCCCGTCTTGCCGAGGGCGGCGATTATCAGCAGGTGATGGAGGACAGCAGGCGGCTTTCCGAAATAGAGGAAAAGCAGCTGGAGCTTATGGAGCAGTGGGAGCGTGCGCAGGAGCTGGCGGAGGGTCTTGCCGACGGGTCTTTGTCTTGAGCTTCGGCTCAAGACAAAAATTTTTGTTAATTCCGACGAAATGCCGCAAATTAACTTAAATTAAGTTACAAACAAGCGCCCGAGGTTCGTGTAATCCATTACACCCTTATGTACAACATATTGGGGAAGATCGGCTGAATTGGGGCAAAATATTCATTATTTTGTGGGGGCTGATTTTTTTGACGACAAATAAAGACTAAATTTGTTTATTTTGATACCAAAAGAGGAAAAATAAAAAAATTATTTATGTAATCTTGACAAATAGACGATACTTTGTTATAATTAAGTCAAACCTGTGACAAAAAGATGATATTCGGGAGGTAAAACCGACCAAAACACGGTCGTTAAGCGTTTTTTCCCCGATTTGTGCAATTTGCACTATCTCTCTTGCTGCGGGAAAACGGGAAATATCACTGTAAAACAGCCGATTTACGGCAAACGGCAATAAATTTGACGTTGACCGCAGGATCGTTTCGGGCTGTTTTATCGGTTTTTTTGCTTTAGGCGGCGGGGTGCTTGACGTACACACTGCGTAAGGCAATCGGGCGTTTTGCCTTAATCCTTTGTGGGATCACAAAAATTCATCAGAAAGGCGGATGAGAATTTGGCACATCTTAAAACCAAGCTGAGAAAGCTGTTGGCTGTTTCCGTTGCTGCAAGCCTGCTGAACGTAGGTCCTGTATTTACGGTTCATGCGGAAGGCGACAGCTCGGAAGGCGGCTCCTCCATTAACCAAACCTTAGTGGCGGGAGTGAGCCGAGAGGACAACTACGCAAGCTATTTCAACAGTCACTCCGATGCGGGCTATCCCGACAAGGAAGTGGTTATAGAAGCCAAAAATTACACGGCTCTTGCGGACGATAACGGCACTGTGCCCGAGGTTTCCGTTAAGGAATTTGAGGGAGAAAAGGATGCGGCGGTTTGGACAAACCACGGCGGTACTTTGGAGTACACCTTTACCGTTGCCGAAACGGGGCTTTATAACCTTGAGATGCTTTATTACACCATTTCGGGAAACAATACCGTAATAGAAGTCGCCATGAAGCTTGATGACGAGTACCCTTTCTCTGCGGCAAAAACCTTTACTCTTGACCGCTACTGGAAGGACGAATCCGCTATCACCAAGGACAGCCGAGACAACGACATTCGCCCCGGACAGGTAGAATACGACACATGGGTTACATATCCCGTTAAGGATAAGGAGGGACTTTTCAACGAGCCCTATTTCTTCTACCTTACAGCAGGGGAGCATAAGCTTTCCGTTACGGGCATTAAGTGCAACATCGCCCTTAAGTCGATGACCTTTAAGAATTACGACGACGTACCCCAGTATCAAGCGCCCTCTCAGTCGGAGCTGGACAATACTCCCGCCCTTACCGAGACAAATATCATAGGCACCGATACGATCGTGATACAGGGTGAAAACAACGTTTATAAAAGCGCCTCCACCCTTTATGCCACCAGCGACCGAACCGAG
Organism: Bacillota bacterium; assembly: GCA_023666805.1. Lineage (GTDB taxonomy): Bacteria > Bacillota > Clostridia > Oscillospirales > Ruminococcaceae > Ruminiclostridium_E. Next base: position 11,357 of record JAMPBF010000031.1, on the reverse strand, counting down.
TGTCTTGTAAGCCCTTCTCATCCCACAAAGCAGCGCTATAATACGGTAGGTCAGTCTACATGGAATAAATCCACTCAGGCGATCACATGGGAATTTTCCGTTCCCAGTGACGGTTATTATACCTTTAGCTTTAAGGTGCGCCAAAACGTTATGAGAGGCTTTTTCTCCAACAGGCGCATATATATAGACGGAGCCGTACCCAACCAATATTACGACGACGTTTTGTTCCCCTATGACAACAACTGGTACAATCAGGGCGTCACCAACGAAAACGGCGACAACGTATACGTTTATCTTCCTGCGGGAAAGCACACCATCACAATGGAGTGTATCCCCGGCGACATCGGCGAGATAATGCAGGAGCTGGACGATATTGTTTACGAGCTCAACTATTACTACAGGCGTATACTTATGATCACGGGTCCCGAGCCCGACGAATATACCGATTACCGCGTATATGTGACCATTCCCAATCTTTTGGACGAATTTCAGAGAATAGTCGATAAGCTTTACGAGGAAAAGGACAAAATCGAGAAATTGGGTTCCGGCTCCGAAGCCTCCACCCTTGAAACGATGGCGGTGGTATTGAAGCGCTGCATTAGGCGCCCCGACGATATTCCCGTTACCGCATCTACTTTAAAGGACTATATTTCCTCGCTTTCCGCTTGGATGAGAGATTACCGGGATCAGCCCTTGGAAATGGACTATTTTGAGGTAATGACCGTTCACGAAGCCCCCACCAGAGCTACGGGCGGCTTCTTCGAGAACTTCGCTTTCGGCTTTAAGGCGTTTATCGGATCCTTCTTTGAGGATTACAACTCCATTTCCGAAAATGCCTCGGACACTGCCATCAACGTGTGGGTAGGTATTGCGAGAGATCAGGCGATAGCTATCAAGGAGCAGGTGGACAGTGACTTTAACGTAAATCACGAGGGCATCACCGCTTCCATAAACCTGGTAGTAGGCGGCATACTTGAAGCCACCTTGGCGGGAAAGGGTCCCGAGGTCGCACTCTTTATCGGCGGCGACTTCCCCATTCAGCTGGCGGCAAGAGATTTGCTGGTGGATCTGACCGAATTTGCCGACTATGAGGATATTGCCAAGCGGTTCAGCCCCAATATCACCAAGCTTTACATGTACGACGGAGGACAGTACGGACTGCCTATACAGCAGACCTTCCCCATGATGTTCTACCGCACGGATATTTTTGAAGAACTGGGAATAGAAAATCCTCCCGAAACTTGGGACGAATTGATCGCAGACATTAATATATTCCAGCGGTCGTTCCTTGACGTGGGACTTTTAACTCCCGCAGCGGTAACCTCCAGCTCGGTATTTGACGCAGGCGATACATTTGTAATGCTGATGCTCCAAAGAGGACAGGGTATTTACAACGACGATCTGACCAAGACCACCTATGACAACGAATCGAGCTTGGAAGCCTTTGAAATGTGGACGGATTTCTACAACGTTTACGACCTGGAGCAGACCTATGACGCCTTCAGCCGTTTCAGAACGGGTGAAATGCCAATAGTGATCCAGTCCTATACCTTCTACAACCAGCTTTCCGTTTCCGCCCCCGAGATCAAGGGACTTTGGGACTTCACGCTGGTTCCCGGCACGGAGCGGGAGGACGGTACGATAGACCACACCTGCAACTCCTCCACCTCGGGCGCACTTATATTCAAGAAGGTGCCCAACAAGAATGCTGCTTGGGAGTTTATCAAGTGGTTCACCTCCGACGAGGTGCAGGTGGAGTACGGCAGAACCATTGAGGCGCTGTTAGGACCTTTGGGACGCTTCGACACCGCGAACCTGAACGCCATTCAGCAGCTGCCCTGGTCTACCACGGAAATCGCCAAGATCACGGAGCAGATGAGCAATACTGACGAGATACCCATTATCCCCGCCTCCTACGCTACCACCCGTCACACCAAGAACGCCTTCAGAGCGGTGGTAAACGAGGGACAGAGTCCGAGATATGCGCTTACGGGCTACAACCGCGACATCAACTCTGAAATCGAAAGAAAGAATCAAGAGCTTTCCAGCTTCAAGAAATGATCTGAGGCAAATCCAAAATACGCAGGTCCTTTCGGCTTGCAATAAGGAGGAATTTCATTGGCAAATACATCAAATCAGGAGGTTGTTCACATTGAAGACAGCAAGTGGCGCTACACCTGGTATCAGATGAAGCGCAGCGCAGGTCTTTACGGACTGCTTGCCCCCTTCTTTATACTGTTTGCAATCTTCACTTTAATTCCTGTTGTAATGTCCCTGCCTATGGGCTTTACCAACTTTAACATGGCGCAGGCTCCCGAGTTTGTGGGACTGGATAACTTTTACGCATTGTTCTTAGAGGACGAGGTTTTCCTGAAGGCTGTGCAAAACACCTTGGTTTTTGCAATAGTGACAGGTCCTATAAGCTACATTTTAAGCTTTTTGCTGGCATGGCTGATAAACGAAATGCCCGGTGCGCTTAAAACGATATTCACCTTCGTTTTCTATGCACCTACCTTGGTAGGCAATATTTACACTACATGGCAGCTTATCTTCTCGGGCGACACCTACGGTATTGCCAATGCATACCTGATCAACTTGGGAATTTTTAAGGGCGCCGTTCAGTGGCTCACCGACGCAAACTACATATTCGGAGTGGTTATCGTGGTTCAGCTTTGGATGTCCCTTGGCGCAGGCTTCCTTTCGCTTCGCGCAGGTCTTCAGGGTATTCCCCGGGACAGATACGAGGCGGCGGCGGTAGAGGGCGTTAAGAACCGTATGCAGGAGCTTTTGATGGTAACCGTTCCCGCAATGGGTCCTCAGATGCTGTTCGCAGCGGTAATGCAGATAGTTTCCTCCTTTACCGCAGGTGACGTGGGACGTTTTCTGACTTCCTTCCCTTCCACCGACTATGCTGCCCACACAATTATGACGCACGCCTTTGACTACGGCTTTATAAGATACGAAATGGGCTACGCTTCGGCAATATGCTTCGTGCTCTTCGCAGTTATGCTGTTGGCTAACTGGGCGATCAAAAAGCTTTTGGGAAGATATTTGGATTAGCGGTATTCCCGAATTATCTCACAAAAATAATCTATCGAAAGGACGGTAGTGATGAAGCCAAAACAAACCAGAAAAAAATACGGCGGAAGAGGCGGAGATATTGCTATATTCATTTTGCTGACGTTATTGGGACTGTTTATGATGTTCCCCATTTATCTGTCGGTGATCCAGTCGATAAAGCCTTCTCAGGAGCTGTTCCTGTTCCCGCCCAAAATGTACGCTATTGCCCCTACGGGACAAAACTATGTGGATATGTTAAATACAGCGTCGAATATGTGGGTTCCCTTTTCAAGGTACATATTTAACTCTGTTTTGGTATCGGTAGTTGTTACATTATCGCAGCTTGTGTTCTCCTCCTCGGCAGCCTATGCTCTTTCAAAGGGCGTTTTCCCCGGCAAAAAGGCGCTGAACAAGATCATTGAGATCGCCCTGCTGTTTACTTCATCGGTAATGTACATCATGCAGTATATGGTTATGGCAGCCATGGGAATAATCAACACCTATTTTGCCATTACCTTACCGTTTATAGCAACTCCGATGGGTCTGTTCCTTATGCGTCAGTTTATGGGACAGTTCCCCGACGCAGTCATAGAAGCGGCGAAGCTTGACGGAGCAGGACATTTAAGGACCTGCTGGCAGGTAGTAATGCCAAACGTAAAGCCCGCTATCATGACCCTGATGATCTTTGCGTTCCAGGGCGCATGGCAGGTAACAGGCGGTTCCTTTATTTACAGCGAGGAGCTGAAGCCCCTTCCCACCGTAATGCAGCAGATCTCCAGCGCAGGTATTGCCCGTGCGGGTGTTGCGGCGGCGGCGGTAGTTCTGATCATGATACCTCCGATAGTGGTATTCATTATTTGTCAGAGCAACGTAATGGAAACCATGGCACAGAGCGGACTTAAGGATTAAGCTCGGCCTGTTAGCAAATTTTTCCTCGTTTATTTTAGTAAGAAAGGAATGAAAATCAGTGCCGTTATATAAAAAAACAGCCGCCTTTGCAGCGGCGGCAGCAGTGGCAGCGTCTGCGTTGTCGGCAAGCGTTTTTGCGGATGAGGCCTACTATGGATATAACTACAACTGGTGGAACGACGCCATACCCTCCCAAAACGGATATGTTGTAAGCGACGTTATCTCGGGAACCGATTTGGATATAGGCAGCTTCAGCTCGCCCAACGATTTGTTTATCGACGAAACGGACAGCAAGCTGTATATTGTGGACACCGATAATCAGCGCATAGTTATAACAGACGTTAACAACGGAAAGCTCAGCAATCCGAAGGTTTTGGATACATTCAAATACGGCAGCGAGTTTCCCGAAAGTCAAAGCGTCGTTCAGCAGACGACCTTGAACACCCCAAAGGGCATATTTGTAACACATTATAAGGAGCAGACGCTTATCTATATCGCCGACTCCATGAATTCGAGAGTTTTGGCATGCTATGATGACGGAACGATCTTTGCGGAATATACCAGACCCTCCAGCGACGTATACGACAGCTCCATATCCTTCCGCCCCGACAAGCTGGTAGTCGATCACGCTCTCAACGTGTATGTGGTTATCCCCTCCATTACCAACGGTATGGTTCAGTTCAGCCAGGACGGAACATTTAACGGATTTTACGGCGCCAACCGCGTGCAGACCACGGCGCAGGTTTTGGAGAACGCTTTTTACCGCCTGTTCATGACAAGAGAGCAGATGGCTAAAAGACAAAGAGCGGTGGCAATCGAGATCGCCAACTGTGATATTGACGAGCAGGGCTTTATTTACACCGTGACCTCCTCCAAAAAGACCGACACGGACGTTTTGAAAAAGCTGAACCCCGCAGGTGAGAATATCTACGTCAATATGGGCTACGACAGCTATAATTTCGGCGACGTATCGGTGTATTACAACGGTAAGACTTACGCCTCCGCTATCGACGATGTGGACGTGGACGAGAACGGCAACGTATTTTTGCTGGACTTTACCGAAAGAAGAATTTTCCAGTATTCGGACGAATTGGATCTTGAATTTATCTTTGGCGGCTACGGAACGCAAAAGGGACTTTTCGACTCCCCCACCGCTGTTGAAACCTTCCAAAACAGAGTTTTTGTAAGCGACAACAAGAAAAACTCGGTTACTGTATTCAAGCTTACCGAATTCGGCGAGATAGTGCAGGACGCCATCGAAAAATTCAACAGAGGTCTTTACGAGGAAGCGAAGGAGCCCTTTGAAGAAATTTTACAGAGAGATTCCAACTACTGGTATGCATATATAGGTCTCGGCAACGCTTATTATACCATGGGCGAAAACGAGCTTGCCATGAAATATTTCTACCAAAACAGCAGAAGCGGTTACAACAGAGCCTTTAAGGAATACCGAATGGAGCAGGTAAGAAAATATTTCAACGTATTTATCATAGTTATTTTCGTGCTTGTGGTAGGACTTGTTGTTTTATCCAAGGTGATCAAGGTACATAAGAAGAAAAAGGCGGCGAAGGCTGCTGCGGGAGGTGACGGCAATGCGGTTTGATTTGGATATGCCCGCTTGGAAATGGCCCTTCTATGTGGCACGACACCCCTTTGAAGGCTTTGAGGACGTAAGGTGGAAAAAAGCCTATCACACCAAGGTCTCCCTTATCATAGTACTTTGTCTGTTTTTGGTAACGGTGGCAGGAAGACTTATGACCGGCTTTATACACCAAACGGTTTTTGAAAAGGTGTTCACGGTTGTACCCTTGTTTTCCAGCTCGGTTTTGATATTCTTTATTTGGGTAGTGGGCAACTGGTCGCTGTGCACTTTGTTTGACGGCGAAGGAAAAATGCAGCAGATAATGTGCGTTACCGCTTATGCGTTAGTGCCCTATATCATATCGCAGGCGCTTTACATTTTCGCCAGCAACCTGCTTGTTGCAAACGAAGGAACTATATTGAGCTTTATCTCGTATATCGGAATACTTTGGTCGGCAGTACTTTTGATTTCCGCAGTCAAAGCGGTTCACCAATACACGATGCCCAAAACCATTCTTGTAATTATATTTTCGGTAGTGGCAATGGTGATAATCGTACTGGTGCTTATCCTTTTGGTTGCGCTGTTCCAGCAGGTGGTAATGTTTGTATACTCGATTTACACCGAGCTGATGTACAGATTCAGCATGTAACCGGCAGATAATATGTTCACATTATCATTCAATGGGAACAAAAATCTATCAACCGATGAAAAAAGCGGCGCAAGCGCTGTTTATCGGAGGAAGGAATGATTTCACAAATGCTTAAATTTAAAAGAAAGCTGCTGGCGGCAATTCTTGCCTTTACCATAGTTTTAAGCTCCGGTGTGGTTTGGTCAGAGGGCGTTACGGATGAAACGGCTTCCGAGCCGGAAACCAACGAGAGCGCCGAAGCTCAAGCAGGGGAAGGCGGCGATTCGGACGCTGTTCCTCTCACCGAGGACGAAGCCTTAAGCCAAATGACAGAGGTGACAAAAAACGGAAACCTCACCCTGTATTTTAACGAGGAAAAATTTATATTTGCCGTAAAGAACAACAAAAGCGGTACTGTTTGGTGGTCCGCACCCTACGATTTTGAAACGGATCCCTCGGGCAGAGGAGATGTTATGGCGTCTACGCTCCTGTACAATCATTTGGACGTGGAAAGCAACACCGCCCCCAGCCAAACCACTTCGTCCTACGGCGGAAGCGTTAAGAAAAATCAGGCAAAGGTCAAAATCAACGACAACGGGGTAACGATTTCCTACATTTTCCCCGCTCACGGTATAAAAATACCCGTGTATATTACGTTAGAGGAAGACAGACTTTTGTTGGGTATTAAAACAGGCGATATTAACGAAAGAATGGACGAAAACCTCAGAGAATACAAGCTGACAACGCTTAGCCTCGCCCCCTCTTTCGGTGCGGGAAGAAGCGATGAAGACGGTTATCTCTTCGTACCCGACGGCAGCGGCGCAATAATAAACTTTAACAACGGAAAAACCTCCACCTTCCCCTACAAGGGCAAGGTGTACGGCGAGGATCTGGCTATCAGCAAAAGCACCGCCCCCTCCAAAACGGAGCAGGTTTACCTACCCGTGCTGGGTATTATGAAGGAGGGCGAAGCTCAAAACGATGCAATGATAGCGGTTGTTACCAAGGGCGACACCTTCGCCAATGTAAACGCAGCCGTAAGCGGTCAGAGAGATTACAACAACCCCGTAAACAGCGCTTGGTTCAGCTTTGACTTCCGGGCGACCGACAACTATGTGATCGGTACAAAGAACTCCCTTACCGTATTTCAGTCGGGCGAATCCAGAACCGACGATATAGAGATCGCTTATTACTTCATGTCCGATAAGGATCTCAGCCTTTCGGATATGGTGGACACCTACCGCAATTATTTGATCGAGGAAAAGGGCCTTAAAAAGCAAAATATGGACATTGCCGATTCCCTTTATGTAACCACCATGGGCGGCACCGTTAAGAAGCAGTCCGTGCTTGGCTTCCCTGTAAATATGCAGACGGTTGCCACCTCCTACGATCAAGCGGGAGAAATGATCCAGACCCTCAGCGATTTGGGAGTTGACGGCATGCAGCTCACCTATAACGACTGCACCGAGTCGGGAATCAGAGGCAGAGTTACCACGGCTATGGATTACTCGGGCAAGCTGGGCGGCAAGAATAAATATGAGGAGCTGGAGGCGCTTTGCGGAAAGCTTAATACCGAGCTTTATCCCTCCTTTGATTTTATGGAGTATTCCGAGAGCGGCAACGGTTATTCCTATACCTTAAACTGCTCAAAGAGAATGACCAACGCTTACGCTACGCAGACAGCCTTCGAGCGTTCCTTCGGTCTTCCCGAAACGGATATTAAGCCGACTTGGACGATCCTCTCCCCCTACTATATTCCCGATGTATTCGACAAGCTTACAAAGTCCCTTACAGACGAGGGAATAACGGAAATTTCTCTTAATCAGGCTACAAGAACTCTTTACAGTGATTTCAGCCGCAAGAATTTTGACGGCTACAGCAATTTCCTTAGATATGACACGGAGAAAATTCTCATAGACGGCTATAAGAAGCTTAACGACGCAGGTATCTCACTTATCGCCCAGCAGTGCAACGCTTACGCTTTGCCTTATGTCAAGGCGATCACGGGAATCCCGCTGTACAGCTCAAACTACGATTTGTTCGATTATGACGTGCCCTTCTATCAGATGGTAATTCACGGATATATTCCTTATGCGTCTAAGCCCATAAACGCCAGCTCCGATGCAAACGAATTAAGGCTTTTGTCATTGGCAACAGGCTCCGCTATTCATTACGAGCTGATGTACAGCAGCCCTAACGACCTTACCGACAGTCTTTACGAGGATTATTTCTATGCAGGTCACGAGGGCTGGTTAGAGGTTGCGGCAAAGGACTATGCGATGTTCAAGGAAATAAATTCCGCCATAAAGGAGCAAACGGTCATCGGATTTGAACATACAAGCGGAAGATCCTTTAAGATCACCTATTCCGATAACACCACCATCGAGATCGATACCGATGCGGAGACCTTCAAAATCAACGGGCAGGAAAAAAGTCTTGCTGATTATGAATTGAAAGGAGTGACAGGCTAATGGCAGAATTCAATTCAAAAGAGATCAAGCAAGAGGAAGTGACCGAGGCAGCCGAAAAAGCGCAGGAAGTAAGCGAAAGCGTTCAGCAGGCAGCCGAAAGCGTTCAGGAAGCAGCCGAAAACGTTCAAGCAGCCGAAAATGTCGAAGCGGCACAGGCTGAACAGCCGGCCGGGGCTGAAGCCGTTGCGGAGTACGCTCCCAGAAGTCACGGAAAAGGACCTAATTTGGATAAAAAGAGCAGAATCTCTTATGAAAAGAAAAAGCAGCTTTACGGCTACATTTTCATTGCTCTTTGGATAATAGGTACTATTTACATGTTTATTGTGCCGTTGGTGGTTTCAATGAAGTACTCCTTATCGGAAACTGCGGTGGCAAGTGCCAACAACTACACCCAATACCCCGGAATGACGGGTCCCGGTATTTACTGCAAATGGAATAATTTCCAAAACTACATTGACCTGTTCACCAGTGATAAGGACTATGTGCCCAATTTGATGAAATCCCTTTCGGCAATGCCCGGAGATACCTTTATGATTTTGGTGTTCAGCTTGTTTATCGCACTTTTGCTGAGCCAAAACTTTAAGGGCAGAGGATTTGCCAGAGCCATATTCTTTATACCGGTTTTGGTAGCCACCGGTCCGGTACTGAGTATAATCAACGGTGATATGGGAAGTCAGGGCGTGGGTGACGCCTCACAGTTCAGTTCGCTGTTCCAGGTGGACATGGTGGACTCGTTCCTTGAGTTTATGGGCTTCTCAAATATAAGCCAGTCGGTGGCGGACAGCTTAGGTTCTATCGCCAGCGATCTGTTCAACCTGATATGGCGCTGCGGAATACAGACTATCATTTTCCTTTCCGCATTGCAGCAGATACCTACGTCCGCCAAGGAAGCGGCGCAGATGGAAGGGGCTACAGGCTGGGAATTTTTCTGGAAGATCACCCTGCCCACCATAAGCCCGATGATTCTTGCAAACATTATATACACGGTAATCGACTGCTTTATAGATTCCACAAACCCTGTCATGCAGCTGGTTGTGACAAAATCCGTAGCGCAGTTCCACGGAGTAAGCGCCGCCATGGCATGGGCCTACTTCCTGATTGTAGGCTTGGCTTTGGGAATAGTGACCGCTATTGTATCTAAGTTTGTATTCTATCAAGTGGATTAAGGAGGGACGAAAGTGGCAGATAAAGATTTGAAAAAGAAAAACAAAGCCAAAACCGCCGACGTTGCTCCCGAAAATGCGGTAAAGGCGGCGGAAGCCGTTCAGGAAACGGCGGAAAAGGCAGCCGAAAATGCCGTTCAAGCGGCGGAAAGCGCAGAAAATACCGTTCAAGCGGCGGAAGGTGCGGAAAATACCGCTGAAGCTGCCGCAGATGCCATTAAGGACATTAAGGTACGTGTCAGCGACGACGACGCCAAGGAAGAGAAAAAGTACACCCGCAAGGAGCTTAAGGCACTGGAAAAAGAGCGCAAGGAGCGCATGAAGCAGTACCATATAAGCAACATGGAAATACTGAAAAATTACAAGACCTACGGCGACGCCGAAAAGAAGCATTACCGCTATATTTTCGGCAGACGTATAGCCGCAAAGGTATGGCCTGTATTCAGATTTTTGATACTTTTCGGCTTGGGCTTCGTAATTCTCTACCCTATTTTGTTCATGATCTCCTGTGCGTTCAGGCCTCAAAGCGAAATGAACGACCCCTCGGTAATGTGGATCCCCAAGAATTTCATTTTCAGCAACATACAAGAGGTATGGTCGTATATCAATTATCCCCAGCTGATGTGGAACACGCTCAGCGTAAACCTTTTATGCTCGCTGTTTCAGGTTATTACATGCTCGATCACGGGCTACGGCTTTGCAAGATTTAATTTTAAGTTCAAAAAGCTGCTGTTCGGCATAGTAATTCTTCAGATCATAGTACCTGTACAGATCATATTGATCCCGCAGTTTACTCAGTTCAGATATTTTGATATTTTCGGAATTATCGGCGCTCTTTCACCGGCAAATCCCAACGGCTTGAACCTTACCAACTCGCCGTGGGCGCTGTATCTGCAGGCAATATTTGTAAACGGTATCAGAGCGGGATTGTTTATACTGTTGTTCAGGCAGTTCTTCAGAGGACTTCCCAAGGAGCTGGAGGACGCTGCGCACCTTGACGGCTGCGGACCTTTCAAAACCTTTATACGCATAATGGTGCCCAATGCCAAGACCTCTTTCCTTACGGTTTTCATTTTCTCATTGGTATGGTATTGGAACGACTCTTATGTATCGGGTATGTTCTACAGTGAATCCAACACGATTTCCTTGCAGATCCAAAATATTCAGTACACGATCTCCGCCGCAAGAAACGGAGGCACGCCTCAGGGCGTGGCGTCCGATTACATGGTGTGGATCGAGGCAGGCTGCTTATTGGCGCTGCTGCCTATACTGATCATCTACGCTTTCCTGCAAAAGCAGTTTGTGGAAGGTATTGAGAGATCGGGTATCACAGGTATGTAAAAATGTTAATTCACCTTACAGGTGAAGCGGGTCTTTTTAAAAGGGGTCTCTGTTTTGAACGGGGGCTTCTTTTTTTGTCTTGCAGACGGCTTTTTGTCTTGAGCAGACGGCTTTCTGTCTTGGCAGAGGGCTTTGACGCTTTCAGCGGGGGGATTGCGGAGATTTATATCTTTTATAAAGGTAATCTCTTTTATGTGCTGCGC